>CAZOHX010000303.1:0-4381 GCA_964579315.1 uncultured Saprospiraceae bacterium | reverse complement strand
GGCCATTACCCAGTTGGGTGTTTTAGCAGATCAAGTAGGAGTAGAAACCTACAAGGAGATTGGAAACAAAAATCCAGTTGAAATAGCATTAAATGCCATAGCATATGCACAAGATAATAAATTGGATGTAGTCATTGTGGATACCGCAGGTCGATTATCTGTGGATGAGGAAATGATGAATGAGATTGAAAATATCAAGAATGCCATTTCACCACAAGAAACACTTTTTGTTGTCGATTCAATGACAGGACAAGATGCTGTAAATACGGCAAAAGTTTTTAATGAACGCATAGACTTTGACGGTGTTGTCTTGACCAAGATGGATGGAGATACAAGAGGTGGAGCCGCACTTTCTGTAAAATATGTAGTAGGAAAACCTATCAAATTTGTTTCTACGGGTGAAAAATTAAACACATTAGATATATTTCATCCAGAGAGAATGGCTCAACGAATTTTGGGCATGGGAGATATTGTTTCCTTGGTTGAAAAAGCTCAAGATCAATTTGATGAGAAAGAAGCAGCTCGATTAGAAAAGAAAATCAAGAAAAATAAATTTGATTTCAATGATTTTCAAGGTCAATTGAAGCAGATTAAGAAAATGGGAGACCTAAAAAGTTTAGTTTCCATGATTCCAGGGATGGGAAAAGCATTAAAAAATGTAGATATTGATGATGATGCCTTCAAAAAAGTAGAATCTATCATTCAATCTATGACCCCCGATGAAAGGTCTAATCCCGATTTATTAAACATGAGTCGAAAGAAGAGAATCGCACGTGGGTGTGGACAAACAATACATCAAATCAACGCCTTTGTAAAGCAATTTCATCAGATGAAAAAGATGATGCATTTAATGAGTAAAGGGCAAGGTTTAGAGAGTATCATGGGGGCAGGAAAAAAAGGACGTAGATTTTAGTCCACAAAAAGAAATACTATAGAAACATGACAATAAAACAAATAAAATATATCGGTATTGCAGGGAATATCGGTGCAGGGAAGACTACGCTTTGCGAAAAGCTTGGAGAACATTTCGGTTGGGATATTCAATATGAATCTACAGACAACAACCCCTATCTCGAAGATTTTTATGATGATATGAAACGATGGTCTTTCAATCTTCAAGTATATTTTCTAAATAATAGATATCGGCAATTGCTTCAAATATTAAATGGAGAAAAGACCGTTATTCAAGATAGAACCATTTATGAAGATGCACATATTTTTGCCCCCAATTTACATCAAATGGGATTGATGAGTGCACGAGATTTTAATAATTATTTTGATTTGTTCAAATTAATGACATCACAAGTCAAACCTCCTGATTTGATGATTTATTTGAAATCCAGTATCCCAACGTTGGTTCAGCATATTCAAAGTCGTGGACGTGATTATGAAACTACCATGAGCTTGGATTATATCAAAAAACTCAATGAAAGATATGACAAATGGATCAATAGTTATACAGAAGGTAAGTTATTGATCATCAATTCTGACAACTTAGATTTTGTCAATAAGCCAGAAGATTTAGGATTGATTATCAATAAAGTCCAAGCAGAATTACATGGGTTGTTTTAAAAAATGATTTTTGAAGGTTCAGCTTAGAACCTTCAAAAAATCATCTTTATGATTAATATTCTTCACCAAATCTATATCCTACAGAAATAGCGATAGACTTATTTTTAGTTTTCATATCTGGTACAGTTGAGATATTTGCCATTCCTACATTTACTGCCAATTCCACAAAAACGTGGTTAAATTCAACTCCTGGACCAAAACTAACTCCGAAATCACCCCTTTTAGCATCTTTGCCCCACTCCAATTTGGTTTTCTCTCCATCTGGTGAAACCGTTTCTCCGACCATAGCTAATCCCACATAAGGACCAACACTTCCATACACTTTGAACAGCATCATATCCTTTTTAAATCTCAATCTAAAAGGCACATCAATATAGCCCATATGAATATTCGTAGATTTACTTTGAGCATCCGTAAATTTAACTTTCGTACCTTTCCCTTCAAAATAAGCAGCTACCTCGAAGAAAAAATTGTCGTTGATTGGAAACTCAATGGCACCACCAATATTAAAAGATGGATGAACACTAGTAGTTATGGCATCATCTGAATAAATCCATTTTGAAGATGTAATTCCCCCTCTCAAAACGTACATTTGAGAAAAAGCCTGTGTACTCAAAAAAATGAGCATGACCAAAAAGGTCAATTGTTTTAGTTTTATCATAATATGATATTTTGATTACTGAAATGATATTTAAGTATTTATGGTTTGCGTAGTTCAAAAAAAGTGCCTAATATTAGTTTATCCATATTTATTAGTGATTTTCATCATTAAAAACATTTGATTTTCAAAGTTTTTATTTGGAATTATTATTAATTACAGATAAAGGGACAAAATCATCTTTTTAAATGGTCTCTTGGCATTTTAATTGATATTTTGGCATTGAACTTAATACAAAAAAACATGACAATCAAAAATTTCTCATTTACCATTTTATTATTCTTGACAATACCCATTTTTAGTTTTGGGCAAATAAACAATATCAAAGAGGCCATCAATAAAGCTGGTCGGCAAAGAATGCTTTCACAAAAAATTGCAAAAGACTACATGTTTGTAGGGATAGGAGAATACACTACAGAAGCAACTGAAGAAATGGAAAAATCCATTGCTCTTTTTGAATCACAATTAGATGAATTATTAGAATTCGCTCCAAACGAATCCATCAAAATTGAATTTGAGAAGATAAAATTTTCCTGGTCCTATTTCAAAAAAATAGTTAATTCCCCACCAACAAAATCCAATGCTGTAAAAATCATTGATTATAGCAATCGACTATTGGATGAATCTAATTATGCAGTAAAGGTCCTTACTAAATATTCAAATCAAAGAAGTGGTGAAATTATCAACATAAGTGGACGACAAAGAATGCTATCGCAGAGAATTGCCTTATACTTTGCTGCCTATAAATGGAAAGTACCTCATGGAGAAATTTTATCAAGATTTAAGAAAGCTAAAGGCCTTTTTCAAACATCTTTGAAAAAATTAATGAAAAATAAGACAAATTCAGCAGGTATAAATCTATATTTAAAAATCGTGAAGAGTCAATTTAAATTTAGTAGAAAAGGATTTAACGTCAATGGAGACCTGTCTTTGGAAGAAATTTTCATTTTTACGAATGAAATTACAGCTACCATGAACACTATAACAGGGATGTATGAATCTACCTTAAAGTAAATTTCTAAAGTAAGTAAATAAGTGGACACTTAAAGGTGTATTGATAAAATATTAAATTCAAAAAAGGAGTTATGTAACCATGAAGTGAAGATTCACAAATTTTATATCTTTGCATCCATTTTAATCAAATCATTTTATGTGAAACAAATAGACAGACTGGTTTTAAAAAGTTTTTTGGGTCCATTCTTGGCTACATTTTTCATTGCACTATTTGTACTGACCTTACAAGTATTGTGGGTCTATATTGATGAATTGATAGGTCGTGGTCTTGGAATCACGACTTTAAGTGAAATGATTTTTTATCTATCTGTCTCCTTAATTCCACAGGCTTTGCCCATTGCTGTGCTTATTTCATCGGTGATGGTTTATGGCAATTTAGCGGAGCATTACGAGTTGTCTGCCTTTAAATCCGCAGGCGTAAATCTCTTTAGAACCATGATGCCTGGACTATTATTTGTTTTTGGAATTGCCATCTTTTCCTTTTTTTCATCCAATAATTTCATTCCACTTGCACAATTACAATTCTCATCAAGAATGTATGATATTCGTAAAAAAAAGGCAACTCTTAGTTTAGAAGCTCAGACATTTAACGATGACTTTAAAGGATACTCCATATTTATAGGATCTAAAGCTGCAGATGGACAAACCATCTCAAATATTTTGATTTATGACCAAAATAACCGTTCCAAATACTCCATGATTGCAGCAGAACAAGGAAAAATGTACAATGTAAAAGATGGACAATATTTTGTATTAAAATTACTAAATGGAACTCGGTATGAAGAATTGGGGGAGTATAATTCCAAAAATAAAAAGTACGCAAGAACAAGCTTTAAAGAATACACCAAAATTTTCGATTTAAGTGAATTTGACTTAAATGAAACTAATAGAGCACTGTTTAGCAACAATGGGAGAATGATGAATGCTAGTCAACTTTATCATTCCATTGATTCTATGGGTCAGGTCTTAGACAATCAGCCTTTTACCTATAAAAAACTTACCGTTGGGAAATTTTATTTCGAAAAAAAACGAGATACTACTTATTTTAAAGTGGATAAAACCAAAATTAAAAAGGAAAAAGAAAAAAGGGATAAACTCAAAAATGTTAATAAAAAGCCTCAAAGAACGGATAGAAAG
>CAZOHX010000302.1:0-4383 GCA_964579315.1 uncultured Saprospiraceae bacterium | reverse complement strand
GATTCGTATTGCCATCTAATCGTCCATTATTATCGTTATCTACTAGAGCATTTCCCCCTTCGATTACATCATGGATGCCATCATTGTCCGAATCTAAATCTATGTAATTCAAAATATTATCTTGATCATTGTCTGAAATAATACTGGTAGATTGGATAGAATTGTCATTTGCCAATACTTGTCCTTCCGCATTCGTATTACCATCTAATCTCCCATTATTATCATTATCTACTAGAGCATTTCCCCCTTCGATTACATCATGGATACCATCGTTGTCCGAATCTAAATCTATGTAATTGGAGACATTATCTTGATCATTGTCTGAAACAATACTGGTAGATTGAATAGAATTGTCATTTGCCAATACTTGTCCATCGGGATTCGTATTGCCATCTAATCGTCCATTATTATCGTTATCTACTAGAGCATTTCCACCTTCGATTACATCATGGATGCCATCGTTGTCCGAATCTAAATCTATGTAATTTCCAACACCATCATTATCCGAATCAAAAACAATACTAGTGGAAAGGACTATACTATCTGCTGTCAATACTTGACCAGCAAAATTAGTTATTCCATCCAAATGTCCATCATTATTCGAATCAATTTGAGCATTGCCGCCTTCTATTACATCATGAATACCATCGTTATCAGAATCTAAGTCCAAAAAATTAAAAACACCATCTTGATCTGAATTTGCTAAGACATAGTTGATGGAAGCGGATAAATTATTTGGATCAGTAGCAATATTATTATATAAGCCGTTATCACCAAAATCAGAATCAATTCCATCAATAACCCCATCGTTATTAGCATCTATCTGTTGGTGACCTGCTTCCAGCAAATCAGAAAGACCGTCATTATCACTATCTAAATCCAAGTAATTAGGAATTTGATCTCCATCCGTATCAAAAATAGCTAAAACTTGATCACAAACACCATCCCCATCGGCATCCGTACAAGTAAAAGTCAAATTTGGATCTTGTGCATCATGATAATTGGCTATTCCATCATTATCATCATCTCCAGATGGATCCATTCCGTTGGGCAAACAACCAAAACCTAAGTCACAATATTCATTTTGATCTAAAATACCATCATTATCATCATCTAAATCTATTGGATCTACGATACCATCTCCATCTGAATCTACCAAGGTAGGTACAGGCCCCGTATAAATATCAACAACTTGCGTATCTTGTTTAATACTTACACCTGAAAAAGTCCAATAATCCAATGTTTTTTCGTTTCCCCAAGCATTATTGAAAGTATAAGCTTGTGTAGTTGGAGCAGGCTCTACATCATTTCCACTTTTATCGCCTCCAACGGGTCTATGATCATAATAGAAGGTATTATCTGGAGCATTTAAACCATTCAGTCTTGTAATTTGTACACCACCATAATCATTTTCAATATCATCCATGAGAATATGAATCTCGCCAGATGTCAGTTTAACTTTATAAGAAATATCCACACTTGCCCCTTCAGGCAAATTATTTCCCAATCCATCTTTCGCATCCCAAAATATAGAATCATTTCCACTATGAATTCTATCGTAAATAATTCGATCTATGGGGTCATTATAATCTCCATCAAAATTTAGATCAATACTTAATCTAACCGTAGCTTCTGTTGAACTATTCACCAATAAATATCCTCCATAATCAACATTCACAGCATTATCAATAGATTGTGCATTGGGATTTATAGATACCCATTTTTCAATATTAAAATCAACATTATCCGTAGTTGGCTCTTTATACAACCAAGTGGTATAAGTTATAGGGGAAGGTGCCAAAACATCTGTTACCATAGCAAAATTTGGCATATTGGAATCTGGAAGATTAATAAATACCTTATTATTTAATAAATTACCACTATCAGGACCTTGTGGATCATATAAATATTTGTCATTTGAATTCCACGAAGAAGGATCATCAGATCTAATTACTGGGGTAATCAATGAAGATTCATAAATCGGCTGAACATTTCCTTTGACGATTCCCCAAGAATTTGAATAAATAGGAAAGCCCCAAGGATCAACATCATTGTATTGAACATCATACTCAATTCCATCTTTTGTTAAAATGTAATATTTAGGAGAAGTAGTAAAACCATTTTTACTAACAATGGACAATAATTCATTGGAATATAACCGTCCTTCAATCAATGTTCCCCCTTCATTTCCAGGATTATTTTGCGAAATTGTGACATCCCATGCCAAAATCACTCTTTTATTGAGCGGTTGATTTGGATTTCTGTACCAATGGGCATTATTGAGTACATTTGCAAAATTGGTTTCAGAAGTAGGCTCTGGATAACGCATAAGAATCGTCCAAACTCCATCATCGCCTTGTGGAACTTCTATGACCCCAGGTATATATCCGCTTCCAAGAGTAGTGCCCCCACCTGTTGGACCTCCTAATTCTTCCAAATAATTGTTTATAATTCCTAAGTCCTGTGTAGCACCAGTATTATCAAACCTTGTGTATAAGGTACCATCTGGTTTATAAACTTCGATATATCCACCTGAAATTCCTATATGACTTGAACCTACATTGATAAACTCTCCTTCATTTGCATATACTTTTAATTGTTGGTCACGACTAGCATAATAAAATAGTCTATATCCAGAATAATTTACAAAATCAACAGAGCCTTCAGCTAATAAATCGGAGCATAATCCTCCCCATAAATTTATAAGTATAAATAAGGTGACAGTAATTTTATTTCGAACTTGATTAGCAAGCATACATATATTTTTCTTGTTAATACTATAAATATATATATCTGTTGCAGTTAAGGTATAAATAAGATAGGTTGCCATTACAAAATTGAATAATTTTGTGACAGGACAAAAATTGAAATTCAAAATCTATTTTATATTAACCATAGTTGTATTTGTCAAAAATGTGACTTTATTCATCAACTCCGCATCGCCACCACTGGATCCAGTTTTGATGCACGATATGCAGGTATAAATCCAGCTATGATTCCGACAAAAACAGACAATAAAATGCCTATCATGATATGGTAAGTTGAAAGAAAAATTTCAAAAGGAATAAAATCTTTTAATACAAACAAAACTATTTCAACTAAAAATAAACCGGCAATCCCTCCTAAAATACTTAAAATAATAGATTCAATCAAGAATTCCAATAAAATTACATACCGCTTTGCCCCAATGGCTTTTTTAATTCCAATAAGTTTGGTACGTTCTTTTACAGAAACAAACATGATATTAGCTACACTAAACATACCTACCAGCATCGAAAAGCCGCCAATAAATATACCTGCTAAGTTAAATACACCAAATATTGATTCAATGATAGACCCCAACATAGTCACTTCATTTAGAGAAAAATCATCATCTTCCTTTGGTTTTAATCTTCTAAAAGCTCTTAACTTTCCCATAGACTCATCTCGCAACTCCTGCAAAGAGATATTTTCACCAGCCTTAATACTTACATCTGTGCTTATAAATCTTGATTTCAAATTTGCAAAAGTTCTCCCAATATTATAAGGTAACAAAATCGCATCATCAAAATCAAATATTTTGACGAGTCCATCCCCCTCTTCTTCCAAGACTCCAACGATTTCTACTTTTCTACCTTGTACCTTTATCTGTTTTCCGATAGGGTTAATATTTACAAATAATTCTTTTGCAATGGTATGTCCAATTACAGCTATTGCCTTACTTTTACTAAATTCTGAATTCGAAAAGAATCTCCCTTCCTCCAATGAAACATCGTACATCTGTCCAAATTCGGGTGATACTGCGTAAAGCATTGTATTTTCTATGCTATTCGATTTATACTTAGCCTTTCGAGTACCTAGTCTTGCATGGTAAGAAACCAACTGTGCCTTTTCTAGGTGATCCTTTAAGAAAAGATAATCTTTATAATTTGGATTTGGCCGTCTTATATATTTCCACCATTTCATTTGACTATCTACCCACGAAAATTTTGATACATGGATTACATCTTTGCCTAATTTATTAAAACCTCCTTCTACATTTTTTTGCATAGAGCCGACCATGGATAGTACCCAAATGATACAAAATATACCGATGGAAATCCCTAGCAAACTCAAAAAGCTTCTCAACTTATTGGAATAAAGCTGATGAAAAGCTTGAAGTACACTCTCCTTGATAATTTTAATAAATGTCAACATATACTATATTTAGGTCTTGCCAAAAACTTATCAAATTTATTGGAAAATTACCATTTATTTCTAAACTTTCGATGAATCCTTTTTTTTTATCTGCAAACTGCCATAGAATAGAACTATCTTGCTATTTTATCGTTATAGATTTTAGCAGTATTTGGCAAATACTATCCATTTTTTATTATCTTTGTGCCCTTAAAAAAACAAATTTAA
>CAZOHX010000301.1:0-4413 GCA_964579315.1 uncultured Saprospiraceae bacterium | reverse complement strand
ATTTTTATTTTGAATTTGAATTGAATACTTGGGATGTTGCAGGAGGTCTTTTGATTGTGCAAGAAGCGGGTGGACATACATCTAGTTTTGATGGTAAAAACTCAGCACTTTCTGGTAAAGAAATTTTGGCTTCTAATGGACAATTACATCCGTTATTACTAGACTTTCATGGCTAATTAAGCAGGTGGACACATATTTCTACATCCATCTTTTTGATATATTTCGTCCAACTCTTCCGTAAAAATATATCTACCTTTGTGACCAAAGTCGCACAAAATTTCAAAATAAATTTTCTAAATTTGTATTCTAAAAACTATTCACTATGCAAGATTACTTGAGCAAATGGACATTTACCAGATTTCTTCAATTATTAGTCGGGGGATTTTTTCTTCAAACTTATTTTCACGACCACAGTATTATGCCATTGGCGTTCGGGGGTATGATGGCATTTCAAGCACTCGCCAATGTGGGTTGTTTCAGCAGTAAAGGGTGTAGCACTCCACGTATCCAACAAGATGATTCTATCCATTTAGATGAGGTAGAAGTGGAATATGAAGAGGTTGGGTAAAAAGCCGATTATCAAGCTAAAACTAATATATCCGATAATTTTTATACTCAAAATCAATCCCAAATTTCTTTAAAAATTGTTTTATTTTATCTTTGAATGATTTTGAATTCATAGCAATATCATGATCAAATTTCCAATTTTTTCGAGCAATTCTATCCTGCATTACCTTGGGATGAGTACCTTCAAATCTAATTAATTCACTCACATCACTAGCATAATCAAAGGTTTCTGCCTTCACTACATGGGTATCCACCCAATCATCATCATGCCATAATTTATGAAACGTTTCTTGTTTCCGTTGCATTGCACGAGGATCTTTCACCCAACCATAATGATAAATATAGGCATCAATTGGAACAACTGTCAATTTTTCATTTTCCCCTTTTCTAAAGCCTTGTGCATCTCGATAAGAATAGATAGATTTGTTGTTTTTGACAACTCGAATTTCATGGGTGTACCAACGTGAAGAACTGCCCACATAGTCATACGATCCATAAAAATGTAGGTATTTGAATAGTAATCAATCGATTTTTGGATTATCCTTATATTTTTCCATCGCTTTTTGAATGGTATCCAAATATTTTTCATGGACTACTTCATCACCTTGAATATAAAATGCCCAATCCGAATCTTTCGCTATTTTTTGAAAGGCCTTATCCGTTTCTACGGCTAGGACACGTCTTCCTTCACGTAGATTTTCATCCCACTCGGTTTCAAATATTGTAATTTTGGAATCAATTGCACGAATCAAATCTAAGGTTTCATCATCAGATTTTCCTACTGCCACAACAAATTCATCACAGATTGGCAAAATGGATTTTATAGCTTCAACAATTGGATAATCATAGATAATCGCATTTTTTATAAAGGAGAAACCTGTTACTTTCATGGGATGATGATTTGTCACAGCATTAAAAAGCAGTTTTTAAGAAAATAAACTCCGTAGTCCAATACGATTGCTCTTCTTGTATATAACTGATTCTAACACCCAAAGGTAAATTAAAAACACTTCCCAAGTTCAAAAATCCTAAATCTGTATTTAGTTCAATACCCATTGACTTCACATCACTAATTAATCGACTGCTCGTAATCCCTGTTCCATAATCATAAAATATATTTGCCCTTACTCTTTTGATAAATAAAATTGAGCCTAAAGCTAAATCAGGATATGCAATCGGAAAAGCATAATCTGCGCTTATAATTTGTCGCAAATCTCTAAATTTAGCTTTTAATCCTCGAACACCGTCCTTTGTAAAATCATAAATTCCCTTTTCGTGATAATGCCCTCCTAATGTAAAAGAATGTGTTCTCAATATCCCAGGAAAATAGAATTTTGCATCTATACTAAAAGGAATATCTCCATAAGTAACTAAATGTTCATTACTTGAAGTACTATATTTGATATCAAATTCTTGCCCAAATCGTGGTCTTAACTGTTTAAAAGCAAATGATTTGTAATTATAAAAATGGAGTGTACTAGATATTTCATCCCAACCAGTAGATTGATACTTATTTTCATTCAATGCATGATATCTTTGCGTGCCTACGGATGCACCTAAAGTAAGACCCCTTCTCCAAGCTCCTCGTGAGAAAATTAACGGAATATCTACCCCAACATAAGCATATTGACCCAATAAATTTATATCAGCACCATTACTTTTAAGTTTTATTTTGGAAAGATCATAATTTAAACTCACTTTTGGAAAAAATCGATTATAGACCAATTTGGTAGCTATTTTTGTCTCCCCATTGGTATTAACCATTGGGGAAATCACCAAATCTGTGGTTGACAAAATATTGGTGGAGTGAATCGCCAAGCCCAAGCCTTTATCTTGATTTATTTTCTGAGCTGTAGGTGACCATGAATGAAAATTCAGGGCACCTTTCCAACGACGATAAGGACTGACATTATAGGTATGAGTTGGGATTTTCTCTAAAATTGCATTCCCTTCTAATGCTGCCAAATTATTCAATTCTGGATATCTATCTACTGGTTCCATCATTGAAATTTTCTTCCATTCAGACGAAATAAGTTCTATCTTTTTAATTTCACTTCCATTCATTTGTTGTTCAGAAAAAAGCATAGATTTTCCATCACTAGAAACATCACATTGATTTGCCAATACTCGAGAATTAGTAACTTGATAAACGGATTTATCTGATAGGCTTACCGCAAAAATATTTCTAATCTTGGTAAAATCACCAGTAAAATAAACATAATCTCCTTTGACAACTGGGTTTTGAATCAAATTGTGGGTGTAATCAACAATTGGAGAAATAAGGCCTGTTTGAATATCTACTTCCACTAAGGCATTTCTTTGGTTTTGTTGCGCGATTGCAATAATTGTTCGGTCATCCTTCCATTTAGGTGATGAAAATAAAATATTATTTGGATTTGGCACAATATCGATTACATCTCCACTTTTTGTATCCAATGTTTGAATACGATATTCCATCATTTCGTTCGAGCTTACCACCACTATCTTTGTTCCGCTTTCATTAATATCTGGAGAGAAAAATTTTGTTTTTGAAGTGAGTTTTCGCTTTTCTTCCGTTTTAAAATCATAGAGATAAACAATAGAGTACATTTTATTTCCCCATCGAATATCCGATTCCGTTTGTGTCCAAACCATTTTATCATTTCGATAGTTAAAATAATTGTCATGATACCCTAAGTCGAATAATTTATGCTCTTTTTTATTTTTATCAATTGTTTTAAATTGTGGAATTCTATCTCTTCCAGAACGAATGGCAAGTATTTGCTTTCCCATAAATTTAGGATAACTATAATCCGTCACTCTCTTTTTTGAAATAGGTTGTACAACTAATTGCTCTTGCACCTGTTTCCAATCAATTAAATCATTTTCATTATCCCATTGCTGATAAATAGAATCCATCATTATTTGATAAAAATTGCGGACATTCTTCCCCGTTTTTCGTTTCAAACTCTGAGAAAAAGACCAAAAAAGCCCTTTATATCGAACCGCATCTTGCGAAACATCACGCCATAGTGTATTCCCATATTTATTGCGACCATATTCTGAAAAAAGATAGCCCATTCGATAACGATTAGGCAATACACTCTTGAAAGAACGATTTCTGATCTTTTCATATGGATATTTCACACCTGCCTCATGCATGGCACGATATTCTGCTAAAAAACTACCTGACCTACCACGTCCACCTTCTGACAATAAAGTCTCTTGCATCACTGCATCTCCTTCTGCAAACCATAATGGAATACTCAATAAATTCATACTTGTCCAAACCTCATCACCAAATAGTTTTGCACCAAATTTTGTTACTCCCTGTTTGGAAAACTGAAATTGCATCACATGACGATACTCATGAATAGCCAATAAATCCAGCCAATCTTGTGTGCCTGCAAAGGTTCTTTGGGGTGCAGTAGTAAAAAACTCCGAACGAAAAGGCCCCGCATTTACAAAACCATTGGCTCTTGTCAATTGATTTTGAAGGATAATATTAATTTTCCCTTTGGGTTTACCTATGGATTTTCGATTATTTTTATTGAGATAATCAATCACATCAGCAACACGTCCTGCTCTTTTTTCAAGACCATCAGGAAAAATGATACGCACAGACTCATTGGAAATTTCTTTCCACTCAATGCTCGATGGGTTGCCATTTGTCGCTCCACCGAATTGAGCAAAAATGAAATATGGGGAAAAAATTAGAAAGGTAAATAGTAGATTTTTCATTGCTTTGGTTATTATTTAGTTACAATTTCAAATGTACTTAAATAAAAAACCTAGACCAAATTTTACAATGTTTTAAGAAATATTTAACTAAAAATAAAATCACTTTTTATCACACACTTTCCGACG
>CAZOHX010000300.1:0-4417 GCA_964579315.1 uncultured Saprospiraceae bacterium | reverse complement strand
CAAAGTGCAAATAGTAATTTAGCCTTAAATAGTAGTTATCCAAAGGCCTATTTGAGATATGCAAGTCCAATGATTACAAAAGAATGTAAAGAATGTGAAGAATGGAATGTTAAGGATTTAATTTATTGTGTTGGGCACACAACAGATACAGAATTAAAATCACTTTGGGTCGTTTATGGAAATATATTTGCTGCAAAACACGAAACGTATCAAAGAATTAAAGACACAATTTCGGAAGGGATTAAAACAATTCCAGATGTAGTTTTCTCTAAAACTAAAGAATTGGGAAGAGTAAATCAAGTTGATCCTTTGGGAATTACAAATCTCAGAATTAGAGGAATGTGGCAAATTGAAAATCCACGAAAAGTATTTGACTATTTACATCAATCCAATAATAAGGGATTTGAATTGGTTTGTATCATTCCAATTAAAAAATACAATTCGTTTAGTCAAGAAAGTAGAAAAAAAATTGAAGGGATTAGAAATAAAGGCTTCAACGTTTCAGAAGTTGAAGTGAAAGACCCAAATAATCCAGCAAAATTGATAAAATGTAAATTGTTAATTTATTTGAGTGAATGACATATAGATGAAGATTTATTATATTTCTATACATTTAAGTTGATGTGCTATCATCACGTCTTAAAATTGACAGGAAGAATATACCGTGTCCTAACTTTTTGCCCATTTTTCTTGCCAGGCATCCACTTTGGCATAGCGTTTATTACTCTTTTGACTTGATCCGTCATACTTTGACTTGCACTTTTGATTACATTTAGATTTGAGATAGATCCATCAATCTCAATTTCAAATTCAATGGTAGTTGTTCCTGAGATACCATTTTCTCTTTCAATTTCAGGATATCTGATGGTTTTGAAAACAAACTCAAGCATTGCTTTTATTCGACAGTTTTTTATTTCTTCGATATCGGTTAGTGTTTGACAATCGGATTGAAAGTAAGCTGGCTCATCTAATTCGTCACTATTATAAATTTCAGGATCTTTCAATGGAATTAATGTATCAGCACTTACAAACTCATTTTCACTATAGATGCCTTGAATTCCAATATTTGATAATGTATCATAAACGATAAATTTGCCATTTTTTTCATCATTATTAAAGTTATACTCTTTTTTTAGCCTTCCTTTGTAATCATAATATTTCCAAGTTCCAGTTCTTTTACCATTCGTGTAGTTTCCTTCAGATTTTAGTAATTTGGTTTTATGATTATACAATTTCCAATGTCCATCTTTTTTATTCTGATTGTACATTCCTTCTTCTATTAGATTGCCATTGATAGAATATTCTTTAGCTAATCCATGTTTTATTCTATCACTATAATTGGAAGTGTAAGTAGTATATGAAATAAGTGTATCAGTGTTAAAGTAAAAGTATCTAGCTATATTTTCACCTTTAGAATTTTCTGAAATAATATAATTGATACCTTCCTTTTTTACCTTTTCATTAGGATTCAGGAATTGAGCATAGTTGAAATTTTTTATGCTTGCCTTTTTAGGAAGTCCTAGATGTGGGTAGTTGTATTGTTCTACAGTGTTGTCTTGATTCGTTTTTTTTATTGCTGTTGTTGAGTGACAACTTGAAAATATAGTAAATGCAATAATGATAAGAGTAAATTTATTCATAATGTTGTTTTTCGTTCAATGCAAATCTAATATTTTACTATTGATATAATGTAACAGAATAGAAAATTAACTTTTTAATAATAAAATTTTAACACATCTTAATAATAAATAATCTAGGGTAAAAAAAACACCCAACAAAATCTATTGGGTGCCTTTAAATTTATTTATTTAATAGATTCTTTGACAAATCCTATTTTTAGGGAAAAGATTCCTATCCCTTCAAAATCATATTAATCTTATCCACACTAGCCTTCGCATCTCCATACAACATATCCGTATTGTCTTTGAAAAACAATGGATTTTGCACACCAGCGTAGCCCGTTGCCATAGAACGTTTCATCACAATGACCTGCTTCGCATTCCAAACTTGAATCACAGGCATGCCATAAATAGGGCTACTTTTATCTGTTAATGCCCCTGGATTGACAATATCATTGGCTCCGATCACCATGACTAAATCTACATCTGGCAAATCATCATTGACCTCATCCATTTCCAAAACAATGTCATAAGAAACGTTGGCTTCTGCTAGTAAAACATTCATGTGACCAGGCAATCTTCCTGCTACGGGGTGAATCGCAAATACTACTTTTTTACCCTGAGCTTGTAAGGTCTTTACCATATCGTGAATAGGATATTGTGCTTTGGCAACAGCCATTCCATATCCTGGAACGATTACAATGGAGTTGGCTTCTTCCAGCATATCGGCCACTTCTTCGTGTGTGGTAGATGTAACGGTTCCTTCTATTTCTTGACTGCCCGATGATACGGGAGTAGCTCCAAATCCACCAAAAATAACCGATAGAAACGAACGATTCATCGCCTCACACATTATCATGGATAGAATCGCACCCGAACTTCCTACTAATGCTCCAGTTACAATAAGTAAGTCATTTCCTAACATAAATCCTGCTGCGGCAGCGGCCCAACCCGAATATGAATTCAACATGGAAACTACTACTGGCATGTCTGCACCACCAATTGCCATTACAAGCATTATCCCTATGTAGGCTGCAATTCCTGTCATGATATACAGATAAAGCATTCCATCTGTACTATGTGCTCCTGTAAAATATACGCCTAAAGCGATGGAAATAATCACTAAAAGAATATTTACAGCATGTCTCCCAGGATAGACTAATGGCTTGCTTCTAATCTTGCCATCTAATTTCCCCCAAGCTACAATAGATCCTGTAAATGTTATTGCTCCAATAAATACTCCAATGAAAATCTCTACCAAATGGATAGTGTGTAGCGTGCCCGTAAGCATTTGGGTATGTGGATCTAAATAAGAACCATATCCTACCAAAACAGCTGCTAATCCTACAAAACTATGAAGAATTGCTACCAATTGTGGCATGGATGTCATTTCTACTTTTCTTGCTAGCATGATTCCTATAAAAGAAGCTATTGCAACTGCTCCAATAATGTATGAGTATCCATGTACTCCTTTTCCCAAAACGGTAGATAATATCGCAATGGCCATTCCTACTATTCCATATAAAACGCCTTTTTTTGCGGATTCTTGAGAAGAAAGTCCTCCTAAACTAAGTATAAATAATATACTCGCAAATAAATAGGCTGCTGTTTGTACTTGTACTGATATCATAACTTATTTTTTAAACATTTTTAACATACGGTGAGTAACAAAAAATCCACCGACAATATTTATACTGGCAACAAGAATAGCAATAGATGCTACAATGGTCATGGGGTTGGACATATCATTTTGTGTTTGCAACAACCCACCAATCACGATAATTCCACTAATGGCATTGGTTACTGCCATCAAAGGGGTATGTAAGGAATGGGAAACATTCCAAATCACTTGCCAACCAATAAATATGGATAAAACAAATACAGTAAAGTGTTGCATAAATTCCGATGGGGCAACTTTTCCTAATAATACAAGGAATATCCCAATGGCAGCTAAACTTATTAATGTTGATTTTGCTTTTTTCTTCGCTATTTCTTCTTGAGTTGGACCATCATCTATGACTTGGGCAACTGTTTCTTTCTTTTTTTGTGGACTTACAGGCAATGGTTTGGGTGGCCAATTTATTGCTCCATTATAAGTCACCATTGCTCTAGAAACAATATCATCTTCCATGTCAATTTTGAAATTTTCATTTTTGCCCATATCATCTAATAAGTGGCAAAGGTTATTTCCATATAATTGACTAGCTTGTGAAGGCATTTGACTTACTTTTCCAAGTATAATTACTCCATTATCCGTCGTAAAGACCTTTCCATTTTCGGTCAATTCACAATTTCCTCCTGTGGATGCTGCTAAATCCACAATGACAGAACCTGGTTTCATAACGGCTACATGCTCTTTCAAAATTAAGGTTGGTGCCTTTCGTCCAGGAATTTGTGCGGTTGTGATTATAATGTCAATTTCTTTGGCTTGTTCCTTAAACAATGCCATCTCTGCAGCAATAAATTCCTTACTCATTACCTTTGAATATCCTGAATCCGTTGATCCATCTTCTTCAATTTCAACTTTCAAAAATTGTGCTCCCATACTTTGGATTTGCTCTTCTACCTCCATTCGAGTATCAAATGCTCTTACAATTGCACCCAAGGAATTGGCAGTACCAATAGCCGCAAGCCCTGCAACTCCTGCACCAATGACCAACACTTTGGCAGGATTCACCTTACCAGCTGCTGTGATTTGTCCATTCAAAAATCGTCCAAAATAATTGGCACTTTCAATGACCGATCTATATCCAGCAATATTTGCCATAGATGATAGTACATCCATCTTTTGGGCTCTG
>CAZOHX010000299.1:0-4417 GCA_964579315.1 uncultured Saprospiraceae bacterium | reverse complement strand
ATCGCTTCATCATCCGCTTTCTCTTTGGAAATATTTCTAAATTCAGTTTCAATGCTGGGTTGTAAAAGTCGTTTGTAAGCATCTTCCAACGCCAATTTGACATGACTTGCCGCTTCTGTCCTATTTTTAATCACTTTTCGTTCCATTCTATACAAGGTATCTTCTTCATCGGGTGCAACGCTCACTCTCAAAAAGCCCTCATCTTCTCCCCTCCGAATTGCCAATAATCTATGAGAAGGACACCTTCGCAACGGCTCTTCAAATTCAAAATAATCTTTAAACTTTTCACCTGCTTCTTGCTTACCACGAGCAACTTTTGATTTAATAGTTGCCCCTTTTTCAAAAGCAATTCTCACCATTCCACGCACAGTTTCGTCTTCATTGAGCCATTCTGCAATGATATCTCTTGCTCCTTGCAAGGCATCATCAATAGTTTCGACATCATCCGTTAAGAAATTAGAAGCCATACCATCTACATTATCCAATTGTTGATGATAAATCTCTTTTGCCAAGGGTTCTAGCCCTTTTTCCTTTGCGACTGTTGCCCTAGTCTTTCGTTTTTGTTTGTAGGGTAAATAAATATCTTCCAATATGATGGGCTCCCAAGTATCTTGGATTCGTCGTTTCAAATCATCAGTCAACTTACCCTGTTCTTCAATCGCTTTCAGAATCGTTTCTTTACGTTTTTGAAGATCTTTAAACTTGGTCATTTCTGAATGAATATCCCCAATTTGAACTTCATCCAAAGAGCCTGTTTGTTCTTTTCGATATCGAGAAATAAAAGGGATAGTTGCACCCGTTTCAAATAACTCAACTGTATTTTTTACACTTTTTTTCGGTAGATTTAGATTGAAAGCAATCCTATCTAGAATTATATTTTCCATTGTATGTTTGTTTGTATTTGGCTGCGAATTTAGGAAAAATAAATCTAAGTACACTGAAAATTATGTTGCGTTCTACTTTACTTACGCAAAACTTTTTTGAGACAGCTAAGTAAGCTTGTATCACCAATAACTCTAAGTAACACCCAATCATAGCAACTTAATTGCTCAACAGCACAGCACTCAACTAATCCCCAACGAAGTTGGAGATGACTCAACTTCTAAGCTAAGACCTACCCCATCAAAGCAGAAACAAAAATACCAGGAATTCGCAAAGGATTTTTATCAATCGCAAATTTAGTCAATCGTTCCAATGTTTTATCTGCTGTTTTATTAGTAACAAACCAAGGCGGAGAAGGCGGTGAAAGATTCAAGGCACGGGGCAATGTTCTAAAAGGGCCATAAAGAATAGTTTTTTCAACATTTTCAAGCATCAAACTGTTGTGAACAATTCCAATTCCACTTTGAATATCATCATAAGTATGTCCAGGGTACGCTCCCCAAGTACATTGAGCGAGTAAAAAGACAACGCCATTCCAAATATTGACGCCAATAGCCCCATATTTCATATCTGCCAAACAATCTTCAAAAGCATCTCCCATTTCTTGCATTGTTTTGGGATGAATCAAAATAGTTGCACCTAATGTACCATGTAATTTCTCATTAGAAAATCGGACAGCATTTTTCAAAAAAGCCAATGGCGTATCTCCTTCAAGCTCCGTCTGAGCATACATGGGACCGAAAAATTCAGTTTTGAAAGCATATTCATCTTCCTTGGCAGACAAACCAGTAATCATTGTTCTAGGAATAGCACCCGATAATTTTTTCGCTTTTGGATAGACTTTCATCAATTCTTTTTGTCGAAACTCTGCCCCAGGATAATAAGCTGGACGATCGGGTTCATTTTTCATAACATCGACAACCGCATCCAATAAATCCTTCGATTTATCCCAAGATTTTGGTAAAATTAACACTTGAGATGCCACGCAATTGTGGCCACTATTATGCAATTTTGCAGTAGCAATATTTTGAGCTTGAAAACGAATATCCGCTTTCGTCCAAGGACCTGGCACTACAATCATGGGACTGATTCCACCCAATTCACTTGTAATAGGCTTATTTGAATCCAGAATAGGATTATTATTCTTTTTACGAATTTTTCCTTCTTCCCCACTTCCAAAAACAATCAAATCATGTGTGCGTTCGCTACCTGTGATATGAATGCATTCAATGTCAGGATGAGCAGTTAGATATTGCCCAACATCTGCCCCACCATTTGTGATTTTCAAAAAACCATTTTCAATCAACGGTTTGAAAATCTGATTAAAAACAGGAGTCAAATAATCATTAATTGGGTTCATTTTCAATAGAACGACTTCCCCTTTCACCAATAAATTATAAAGCACATCTAAAGGAGGAATACTATTGATATTTCCTGCCCCCAAAATCAAACTAACTTTTCCCCTTGGAGATTTCTGTTGATAAAAAATACCCATATTTTCAAGGAGATTTGATTCAGATACAGCATTTTGCATCCAGACTTCCCCATGAATTCCATTGAGTAATAAAACATCATAAAAATTGGAAGGAAAAACTTGAAGTTTCAATTGACCATTTTTACGCTTTTCTATTTTTTTAATTAATTTTTTAACATTTCCATTTTGAATGGCAATCAGCGTTTCCATATAGGCATTAATCCCAACCACAGTTGCCCACGGACCACTTGCCCATTCTTCACCTACAAGCGGAGATTTAGGGTCAATTTGCTTGTTTTTAGCGGATAAATCGACCCATTCTTTGGCATATACACCTAAATTTTTACGGATTTGCTTCAAAATATCAACTTTATCATCAATGGATAGTTGTACCCATTTTTGTTTATTGGCTTGAAGAATATTTATATCGCTGTCTAAGTTTTTTGAAAACTCCATAGTTATATTTTTTCCAAAGATAGGAAATTGATTTGGGATTTCGTGTTTCAATCTCTACCCAAAAGAAACTTTTTGTGAAAAAGAATTTAGAATATTTTGTCAAAATCATTACCGAAAACCAAAATAAAAAGCATTAAAAATACTGCCCCAAACCAATAACAAATCCATGATTATCCTTGAAAGCTACACCAAATCCATAATCAATTCGCAAAACAGCATTGTATATTTTTTTCAAAATCAATCGTGTTCCTAAACCAGATTGAAGAAAAAACTGTTCTTTTTCAATCAAAGTATGAAAAGATTCACCAGGAATTCTACAAGTGCTAAAATCTGTGAAAACAACGCCTTGGATGGCTCCCCAGTCATTTTCAAAAAAATTATGACGATATTCCGCATTCATAGTCAAAATAGCTGTGCCACGATTTACTCTATCCCCTACCCCACGCACGCCCATGTGATTATCAATGACAAAAGGAGCAAAAGGTGATTTATTATTGGTAGAAATACCTGTTCGGAAACGGAAAGCTAAATTGCCTTTCTTTTTGAGTCGTTTATAATACATCAAATCATTTTTATAAATGAAAAACGGCTCTGCTCCTTTGGTTAAATTCACATATTGAAATTGAAAATCATTGGTCCAACCTGCAATATTAAAAAAGTGCGTTTTTAATTTTGAGTAACGATATCCAAATTTTAAGCTATATTTTTTTGTATCTAAATTGGTTGGTATTTCAATAATTTCATCTTCCAAATAGGTATATTTTTCTGTAAAGTAATTCGTACCAATTTCAAAATGATTATAAAAATCGTAATCATAAAAGACATCAATTTCACCTGTATTATTTTGATAAAGATATTGCAATTGATTATTTTTCCAATAAACGGGTTCTTCGGAATTCCATGTGACAAAACTTCCAGCAACGCCCCATTTCTTCCACAAATAAGGCACTCTTACACCTGAGAAAAAGCTACTACGACTTGAATTTTGATATGCCATTTCTAAAATTACTCCTTGACCGAAAAGGTTAAATTCTTTTGCCCCCAATCGATAAAATAACTGTTGGTTTGAAATCCAAAAATTAATATCGGGAATTAAAGTAAAGGCTTCATCAAATCCATAGGTCACGGTTGCTTTTCCATCTTTTTCATCAAATTGACACCATGCGTGAGCAAAAGAAGGGAGATTTCGATAAAAATACATCTCTTTAATCACCTGATTGGTATCTAATGGATTCCCTTTTTTTGTTTTTAAAAACTTTTGAACGTAAGATAACTTATTTTTTTTCAATCCCTTGAAGATGATGGTATCCACAATGGATTGCCCTTTGACAGATGTAAAGGTAAGTATTAAAAAAAAGAAAATGGAAAAGATATGTCTCATGTATATTTTCAAATTATACTGCAAATTTACGGTATTTTTCTTGAAGTATTTTGGTTTATTTTAGCTAAGACGTAAAGGCTTTTAATTATTCTTTCTCGCGAAGATGCTAATATGAAACAATATTTTCTCGCAAAGACGCTAAGACGCAAAGAAAAAAAACAATACGCTATCTAATTAATATAAAAATCTCCTTAAATGAAAAAAAACTCAATTAGGAATTCAAT
>CAZOHX010000298.1:0-4419 GCA_964579315.1 uncultured Saprospiraceae bacterium | reverse complement strand
TATTACCATTAAGCAACTTGCTTTACTAACAGAACTTTCTACAGATGAAGTCATTACCATACTTAAAAACGAAGGTTTGATGTAGTTTTATCGCCAAAAATAAAAAAAACTATGATGAGTACTTAAGTAGGATTTGGTAAATAATGGCATCTAAAAAAAATGGACTTTGACAAAAATCAAAGTCCATTTTTTTAGTGGGTACTTATATTTCCCTACAGATTTTTATTTCATCCATTTAAAATGGTAAATCATCTGTATCCGCATCTGTGGCAGTAGGTGCATCATCCGCCGAAGGGAAATTTGTATTCCCTACGGGTTGCTCATTTACAGGAGCTGTAGTTCCCGTAGCACCTTCAATTCTCCATGCATTTAAATTGGTAAAATATTTTTCATTCCACTCTCGTCCTCTTAAATCAAAATGTACTTTAATCATATCACCATCATTATAGTTGTCCATTAAAGCACAACGATCTTGAGTTAATTGAAATTTAATATATTGAACATATGTACCTGAAGTGGTTTCAATAACAAAATCTCTTACTTGAAAGGATTCTCCTTTTGTTTCGGTTGGGAATATCTTATGAACTTTTCCTTCGATTTCGAATGACATGAATTTAGTTTTTAGTATGAATGTAAAATTGGAGCACAAAGATAAGTATTATTTTGGAAATATACTTGATATGAAAGGATTCAATTAAAAATTTGATAGCGTTTTTTTTACGAAGCCAACCTTCAAATATGAAATATTATTATATTATAGAAATTAACTTAAAATAAACCTATCTTTGTGGTTGGAAAACCATGCACTGTTAATATGAAAATTTTAGTTTGTGAAGATGAGCAAATACTTTTAACTACTCTCGACTTTAGATTGAAGAAAATTGGGTATGAAGTTATTTTAGCTAAAGATGGAAAAGAAGCCCTTGCGGTCGTTCTTGAGCAGAATGTTGATTGTATCGTAGCAGATATTATGATGCCCTTCGTTACTGGACTCGAATTATTAGATTATATCAGACAGGATATGGAATCTCAATTGCCTGTTATCGTCATGTCTGCCTTGGAAGATGATGATGTTGTGCTGCAAGCTTTCAAATTGGGAGCCAACGATTTTATAGCAAAACCATTTAAAACGGATGAGCTTATTTTAAGAATTAGACGATTAACTACTCAACCACAATAAATTAATTTAAAACACAAAAACGTATAATATGAAAGGTATTATTCTTGCAGGGGGATCAGGAACTAGACTTCATCCTTTGACTATGGCAGTAAGTAAACAACTAATGCCAGTATATGACAAACCAATGATATATTACCCACTATCAACTTTAATGATGGCAGGTATTAATGATATTTTGATTATTTCTACACCACACGATTTACCTAATTTCAAGAAATTACTTGGTGACGGTAGCGACATTGGTTGTAATTTTGAATATGTAGAACAAAAAATTCCAAATGGTCTTGCTCAGGCATTTGTTCTTGGAGAAAATTTTATTGGAAATGATTCTGCAGCTTTAATCTTGGGAGATAATATTTTTCATGGTATCGGTATGAAAAAATTAATGCAAAATAGTACGGATCCTTCGGGGGGAGTCGTTTTTGCCTATCAAGTAGCTGATCCAGAAAGATATGGTGTCGTTGAATTTGACGAATACTATAAAGCTATTTCTATCGAAGAAAAACCGGCTAAACCTAAATCTAACTATGCAGTGCCTGGATTGTATTTTTATGACAACTCTGTGGTTGAAGTTGCCAAAAATTTAAAGCCAAGTGCTAGAGGAGAATATGAAATTACGGATGTCAATAAGTATTATCTTGAAAAAGGAAAACTTAAAGTTGGTGTGCTCGAACGTGGTGTGGCTTGGTTGGATACGGGTACGCATGAATCCTTAATGCAAGCAGGTCAGTTTATTCAAGTGATTGAAGATCGGCAAGGCATAAAAATTGGCTGTATTGAAGAAGTCGCTTGGGATATGGGATATATTAATAATGCTCAACTCGAAAAATTAGGACATAAATATATTAAAAGTGGTTATGGTGGTTATTTGCTCAATTTATTAAAATAATTAGCTATCTAATTACAGTAAAATGAGCAAGGCAACATCTTGCTCATTTTTTTTTCTAAAAGATTTTTCATCGTTAAAATCTTTCATTATTTTGCATTTTTATTTTCAGTTTCACTCAAAAAAAACAAATGATCTCTCACTTAAACCTACTAAAAAATTCAATTGCCATCTTTACTTGGCTCATCTTTGCCAATCTGTCTTTTTCACAAAATCAAATGGATCCCCAAGATTATGAAAATCAATGTGGAACTACCGAATTACATGAACAACTTAGACTAAAGGTAGAGCCCATTAGTGTAAAAGGGTTTAGAAATGGTAATTCTTGGTCCTTGAATAGTAGCTATGGTCCTACTTGTGATAATGATTGTGTAATGACTCCGCCTCCTGCTGGAATGGGTAGTACTTATAAGTTGCCTGTCGTTTTTACAATTAGTAACTCTAGTTGTACTAATAATGTACCAAATCTTACAGAAATAGATGCCGTACTCCATAAAATGAATGACTTTTACGCTTGCCAAGGAATCCCCGTCGAATTTTACAAGAGTACCGTTTGGCAAGGAGCACCATCTACTGGAGATCATTCTACTAGATTTCAAAATCTAGGTTGTGTCTATAATTCTGACAATGTCACTGATATCGACAGCGTTATCAATATCTATATTTTTGATGATACTGGCAACGGAACGGGGTGTAACGGATTTGCTTTCTTACCTTTTAATGCAAATTCCGAACGAGTAGCAGTGATGGCAAGGAGATGTTTTATTAATTATGCATACGCAGACAATTCGATAGATTGTAGTAATCCATCTCTTGGATTGTCCGTCGTATTGATTCATGAAATGGGACATTATTTAGGACTATATCATACTCATCAAGGTGGAGATGAATGTCCAGACGGTAGTAATGCTTGCTCCACAGGAGATTTTATTGCGGATACGGATGCTGACCCAAACTTGGGTAGCGATTGTGCTATTCGAAATGGTGGAAGTTGTACAGATATTGATATTTCTGCATGCCCTTCTCCTTGTAGCACAGATTATCCTGACAACGCAAGTTCGCTAAATATCGTTGACAATATTATGAGTTATAACAACTGGGGAAGTTGTCGATCCAATTTCACAACCTGTCAAAAAGCAAAAATAGTTGATGCCTTACTCTGTGCAAGAGGACCACAACTTTGTCAAAGAAATATAGAAGAAGAATTTACCAATGGAAATGTTGCTCATTTTGATATTTGTCTTGGAGATGATGCTCCTACTTTTGTGGCTAGTCAAAATTATACTTGGCATGATGGTATTGGGGATGATTCAAATATTTTGATGCAAAATTCAAGTAGCTTTACACCAACTATTGGCACAAATGTGGGGCAATTGAATAATATGCTCCCTGGTACATATACTTGGTATCTTGGAGATGTGAATGAATTCAACAGTAATTGTCGTACACCAATTTCTGTAACCGTTTTAGCTCAAGGGGGAACAGGAACAAGTAACCAACAAACTAATGTAACTATTATGGGCAGTTCCTTGGTGAATTTTTCCACGGATGCTTCTATTTTAGGAAATAACCAACTTATTGGATGGTGGTTGACACAAAATAACCCTGCCGAAAATGGCATTATCAATCAAACGACTCTAGACAATGCGGTCACGAATGCAACCATTGACGGAACAATATCGGGAAATCCCGTAAATCATATTTTTCAATCTACCAATGGAACTGACTTTTCTATTAACCTCGATTGTAATTCATTGGATACTTCAAAAACTTATTACGCAACTCCTGTTGTGGCAACTTCCTTTGATGGAATTCCAACTGAAGCTTGCTCTGCAATGAGTGGTAATTCACAAAGTATTACGTTTAATGGCTTTCCTGGAAAATATACTTCAATCAATCCTAGTGATATCACTTGTGCTCCTGTAAATCCGCCCCATCATCCAAATTATACCATTACTGTTAGTATCTCCAATTATTCTGGAAGTACATCCAATCATGTTTTACTTTTTAGAGATACTGGATATAATGGAACATCTTTAAAGTCCGCAACAATAAATGGCAATGGAACTTATATTTTTACAGAAGCTGATTTCCCAAATTTTGACCCCGCAAAAGCTACAGGAAGTGGATTGACAGCCATTTCTTGGCAACAAGGGGGAAACGGAATGTCTAATGCTATTATTACAATGAGTATTGATATTTCCTACCTTGGTTTAGATCCTATTGTTTTTCCTAGTATTCAATATTCATCTTGTGTATTCGGAACACCTGTTGAAATTCATTGCGAAACCGTTTCTTGTCAGCTTACGATTACAAACAGTATGCAAAGTACTTGTAATGATAATGGTACACC
>CAZOHX010000297.1:0-4425 GCA_964579315.1 uncultured Saprospiraceae bacterium | reverse complement strand
AGTAAAAATGGAAATAAAAAGCGACAAGTGGATGGACACATATTTTTACATATATCTTTTTGATACATTTTGTCCAACTCTTCGTTGTAAAGCCTTGACAGAAAAGGACTATGCCCTCGTTTTACGCCCCTACCTTCCTTCGGTAGGCAGGTTGATTTGAACAAAATCTATCTAAAAATATACACATAAAAACATATGTCCATCTACTTAAATTAACTCTGTATTTATTGCATTTCCTTAGTTTAATGATTAGATTTGCAGAAAAAATAAAGAGTTATGATTAAACATACGGTAAAGGACAGATTCATCAAATATGTACAAATTGATACACAGGCAGATCCTATGGCAGAATGCTTTCCATCTACAGAAAAACAAAAAAATCTGAGTAGAATATTGGTCAATGAATTACATGAAATGGGCATCAAAAATGCAGAAATGGATGAAAATGGGTATGTTTACGCATCAATTCCAAGTAATTCCGATAAAAAAGTACCCACAATATGTTTTTGTTCTCACGTAGATACGGCTCCTGATGCAAGCGGAACAGGTGTAATTCCCATCCTTCATGAAAAATATGATGGTCACAAAATCGTATTGCCCAAAGACAATACACAAGTACTTTCCCCTGAAAATCACAAATATCTTGGGATGAAAATTGGAGATGATATCATAACCACTAGTGGAGATACACTTTTAGGAGCGGACGACAAATCTGGATTAGCAATCATCATGGATATGGCTCATTATTTCATCAATCATCCTGAGGAAAAACATGGTAAAATAAGCATATTGTTTACACCAGATGAAGAAGTTGGTCGTGGTGTTGATTTTGTAAATTTAGACAAAGTTGATGCAGATTTTGCCTATACAATGGATGGTGGACGTGCAGGAGAAGTCGAAGATGAAACATTTAGTGCAGATGCTGTAACCATTGAGATCTCTGGAGTACCCATTCACCCAGGTTATGCCAAAGGAAAAATGGAAAATGCCATTAAAATTGCTAGTGAAATCGTAGCAGCATTGCCTAAAGATAGACTTTGCCCCGAATCCACATCAAAAAAGCAAGGATTTGTACATCCAACTAGAATTGCAGGGCAATTAGAATCTGCAACTTTAGAATTTATTATTCGTGATTTTGAAGATGATAAGTTGATTGCTCATGAGGATGAACTCAAAGCAATCATGAACAAAGTATTGGAAAACTATCCCAATTCAAGTGCAACGTTTACGGTAAAAGAGCAATATAGAAATATGAAAAAGGTGTTGGACAAACACCCCGAAATCGTTGGATATGCGGAACAAGCGATTCGAGAAACAGGATTAACGGTAGTAAAAGAAGCTATTCGTGGTGGAACCGATGGATCAAGATTATCATTTATGGGTTTACCATGTCCGAATATCTTTACAGGAATGCAAGGCATTCACTCTGTTCAAGAATGGATATCCGTTCAAGATATGGAAAAGGCGGTGAAAGTGGCAATTCGATTGTGTCAAATTTGTGAAAAGGATGCGTAGTTGAGTTGATTATTTTTCATACACTACATATGGTTCATTTGACAGCCTAAAATATACATGTCCACCTATTTGCAAAAAGTTATGACAAGTTATATTTTGTAGCATATAATTCCATAACATAACCTGCCCCGCCTTCGTCTTTCCCTCGAATAAGAAATAATTTGAAGCATGGTCTTTTGAAACTAGTTTTTACTTTTAAAATCTTCAAATTTTTCCTTCTTCATCGTTATACACGAGAAGAAAAGGAAGCCTCACATTCATCAAGAAATAAATAAATACAAAATCACTTTTTCAACACCTTATTGGAAATATAATTTTTAAGAAAGTCCTTTTTATAAGTTTTACCAATGGGAACATCTCCCTTAGCCGTAACAATAGTATCGTTTTTTATCTCCAAAATATATTTTATATTGATAATGTAAGACTGGTTTACTCTTGCAAAAATATCCTTTGGAAGTTTACTATAAATAGTTTTTACATTCATTGCTGTCAAATGATACTTATCATCCAATACCACTTTTACATAATCTTTCATCCCTTGAATCACAATGATTTCAGAATAAGTCAATTTCACCAATTTGCCTTCTGATCTTATATAAAAGAAATCAATCTTTCCCAATTCACCCACACAAGGCAAAGCACGTAAATCATGTAATTCCTGTGCTTTATTTACTGCAATTTTAAATCGCTCAAGGCGAATGGGTTTCATCAAATAATCAACTACCCCCAACTCAAAGCCATCTAGAGCAAACTCGGGATATGCGGTTGTCATAATAGTTTGAGGCTTAATTAGCAATGATCTTAAAAAGTCAATACCAGACATTCCTGGCATAGAAACATCTAAGAACATCAGATCAACATGATATTTTGTTAAAAACTCCCTTGCTTCACTGGCACCACTAAAAGTACCAACCACTTCAAGATTTGGGGTATCTTCAATATTCATCAAAATTCCTTCGATTGCAAGCGGTTCATCATCAACAATAATACATTTCATGATTTTAAAATTTAAGTACTAAAAGAATATACCCAAAAAATCTATTTCTAATCAAAATTAGGTGTATAAATCGCCAAATCCACATTGAAAACTTCTTTTTCATTCTTTATCACCAATAGATGATTCTCTGGATAAATTAACTCCAACCGCCTTTTAACATTTGGCAATCCAATCCCCCCTTGGGTAGATTTTGGGCTTGGCCCATCGACCTTACTATTAACAATACGAAACTTTATTTTTTCATCATCCACTAAGAAAGAAATTCTCAGAAACGAATCTTTTGCTACAGAAAGTCCATGTTTTATGGCATTCTCTACAAAAGGTTGAAAAATAAATGGTGCAATTCTTTTTTTATCAATAGGTCCATCTATTGTAATATCCAAATTCAAATTTCCTTTTCGGAGTTGATGTAATTTCATAAAAGAACGAAAATAATCAATTTCTTGGCGTAATGCTACTCTTTTCTTTTGACATTCATACAATTGATATCTCAATAAGTCTGACAACAACAATACGGATTCTGATGCTTCTTTTGGATTCTTTCGGGTTTGAACATAAATATTATTCAGAGAATTGAACAAAAAATGGGGATTCATTTGCTCTTTCAAAAAAGTAACTTCTGCCCGTAGTGTCATCGTCTCCAACTCCTTAAACTTAGCCTGATTTAAAAATAAATATTTTAATAATTTAATTGAAATAGCTGTTCCAACCACGGTACTTATCTCAATAAAAACCGTCACAAAATAATCCCAAAAATATCCATCATACTGTGAGCCAAAATTCATGAAACTTAAATAAATGGATGCACTTAGAGCAGAAACAATTATTAAAGAAATGAGTGAAAGATAGATATATTCCAATTCATTTTTAGTTCTCAATACCCGAGGAGCCAACACATAGATATTAAAATAAACGACAAACATCTTTAATAAAATTAAAAGTACCACATCCCAAGAATTCAAATGATAATTATTGGTAATACCAAGCACACCAAAAATAATATCCAAATTAATAAACATCCAAAATAATACATGAAATACCCAGCGATATTTCACAGACTCTATCATTTTATAAAGTCCCCATTCTGCTTTTTTTACTTTAGATTTAGTCATAATTAAATTAAATAATAAAAATACATTGACAAATATAGAAAAAAACATAAGGAATCTATAAAAAACGGGATGATAGAAGTGTTATCCCCGATTTTTAGAATTAATCTCCTTATATTTGTGCCAGAGTTTATTTAGCGTGTCTTACAAAGTTATTTCATTGCTGAGCAATCGGCAATTCCTCTTACACAATAAGCACTAATTTCGAAAAATGAATTGACTTTTGTAAAACAAATAAACAGAATGTAAGGTGATTATTCTATGAAGAATAATCACCTTTTTTTATCGTTTGAAATCACTTTTTCCACCTGATTTTTCAAGGAGCATAATAGATTTGATTTCAATATCATGTGAAAAAGCTTTACACATGTCATAAATGGTCAAAGCGGCAATACTTGCACCTGTCAAGGCTTCCATTTCTACTCCAGTCTTAGAGTGAAGTTCTGCCAAGCAATGAATAATAACCTGCCGCACATCATCCACAGAAATTGTAATTTGACAGTTTTCAAGACCTATCGGATGGCAAAGCGGAATCAAGTCACCTGTTTTTTTGGCTGCCATTACACCTGCGATTATTGCCGTTTGAAAGACAGGGCCTTTTTTAGTAATGATTTCATCTTTTTCAAGTAAATCCATAATTTCATCACTCATCACAACAATCGCTTTCGCCAATGCCTTTCTTTGAGTGACCGCTTTTTGCCCGACATTGACCATTGACGGATTGCCATCTTTATCTAAATGAGTAAATTTCATATGCTCTATTTTGAAATATTCTGTTAAAAAAACTGATTCACTGACAAATCC
>CAZOHX010000296.1:0-4448 GCA_964579315.1 uncultured Saprospiraceae bacterium | reverse complement strand
CCCGGAGAAGCAAATGTTGCCGTATCCTTAGCTAATTATGGAATTCCTGTGAATTTTGTAACTAGACTTCCTAAAAATGATATTGGAATCTGGGCTGAAAAAGAATTGAAAAAGCAAAATGTGAACACATCTGATATTGTATGGGGCGGTGATCGGGTAGGAATCTATTTTTTAGAAACAGGAGCAGTAAGTCGTGGAAGCAAAGTAGTTTATGATAGAGCTAATTCTGCTATTTCAGAAATAAAAAAGGGCATGATTGATTGGAAAAAAGTGCTTGATGGAGCAGATTGGTTTCATTGGACGGGAATTACTCCCGCAATATCTAAAGGAGCCGCAGAAGTTTGCCTAGAAGCTATTCAAACTGCCAATAAAATGGGCATAACTGTTTCAACAGACTTAAATTATAGGAAAAAATTATGGAAATGGGGAAAAACTCCCGATGAAGTAATGCCCGATTTGGTCGCAGGATGCGATGTGATTTTGGGAAATGAAGAAGATGCTGAAAAAGTATTTGGAATTCATCCTGAAGGAGTCGATGTCACTCAAGGACATGTATCTGGTGCTGCTTATGAATCTGTTGGAAAACAACTCATGGAAATGTTCCCAAGAGCAAAAAAAGTGATAATTACCCTTCGGGGATCGAAGTCTGCCAATCACAATACATGGGCAGGTGTGTTATATGATGGCAAGCAGCTACTACAATCACCTAGTTATGATATCACACATATTGTGGATAGAGTGGGTGGAGGAGATTCATTCATGGGAGGGTTGATCTATGGATTATTAACCTATAAAGATGACAAAAAAGCATTAAATTTTGCAGTAGCTGCATCTTGTCTGAAACATACAATTTACGGGGATTTCAATATGGTAACCGTTGATGAAGTAGAAAAATTGATAAGCGGTGATGCTTCGGGGCGAGTGGCTCGGTAATTAGGAATTGGGAATTAGGAATTGAGAATTATGAATTTAAAAATGTTATGCTAAATTTTTTAAATTTGGTAGATCTATTTTTCATTAGTTTTTCACTGGGCAATGCCCAAAAGTATAAAAAATATGTCTTTGAATCTATTTAATTTAGAAGGAAAAACAGCACTGGTCACAGGAGCATCACATGGTTTGGGCATGGCAATAGCGGTAGGTTTAGCCAAGGCAGGAGCCCAAATTATCGTCAACGGAAGATCTCAAGAAAGACTAGATAATGCCAAAAAAGAATATGCTAAACAAGGAGTGAGTGTATCCACTTACGTTTTTGATGTCACTCATGAAGATGAAGTGATTGTAGCACTCGATCAAATGGAGAAAGACGTAGCTCCAATAGATATTTTAGTCAATAATGCGGCAATTATCAAAAGAGTTCCTATCTTGGAAATGAAAGCAGAAGATTTTCGTCAAGTAATAGATATTGATTTGGTGGGACCTTTTATTATGGCTAAAAATGTCGTCAAGCGAATGATTGAGCGTGGAAATGGTGGAAAAGTCATCAATATGTGTTCCATGATGAGTGAAGTTTCTCGAAATACAGTCAGTGCTTATGCTGCCGCAAAGGGGGGATTGAAAATGTTGACCAAGGAAATGGCGGATGAATGGGCAAAACTTGGTATTCAAACCAATGCTCTAGGTCCTGGTTATTTTGCAACGGATCAAACGGCTCCTATTCGAGTAGATGGTCATCCTTTCAATGATTTTATTGTTAAAAGAACGCCCGCTCGGAGATGGGGTAATCCTGATGAATTGCAGGGAGCTGCGATATTCTTAGCTTCTAAAGCATCTGATTTTGTGAATGGTCATATCTTGTATGTGGATGGTGGCATTTTGGCTACTTTGGGTAGTCATGCGGGGGAGGATTAGTTGAAAAGTTATCAGTGCTAGTAGGGATGCGTATTTCAGTTATCAGTAAGAAATTAAGACTCAAAAGCTGGTGCAGGAAGACTTTGAAGCTGGATTTGAATAAAAAAATTAAGCTGGATTTGAATAAACATAACTAAAAAAAATATCATGAAAAACCTATTCCTATATTTATCTATCCTTTTTGTAGCTGCGGCTTGTAGTCAAGGTGAACAATCGAATCATACAAAATCAGAACAACCCACTGAACAAGAATGGATATTTCACAATAATTCTTCTCTTTCTTGGAAAGATCATCCCATAATTATTCCTAGAGATAAATTTCAATTACTTGATGAACATCCAAATTTTAAGTTTTTGAATGAAAAAAGAATGGAAATACCTTTTCAATTAGATGATTTGGATGGGGATGGTAAGTGGGATGAAGCTTTCTTACTATTAAATGCAAAACCTAAATCTGAAAGCATTATCACCGCTGTTTTTATTGATAAACCAAGTAAAACTGCGTTTAAAAAAAGAGCAAATGTGCGTTTTGGGAAAAAGAAACCACCGTATCAAGAAATAAATACTGCTCCTAGAGGAAGGGCAGGGGATAAAGTAAAGGCTTCGGATTTATATCAAATGGAAGGTCCCGCTTGGGAAAACGATAAGGTAGCTTTTAGAAATTACTACGACCAACGAAATGGTATTGATATTTTTGGAAAACAAACCAGTGAAATGGTATTGGATAGTGTGGGGATTGAAGGAACAAATTATCATGAATTGGCGGATTGGGGAATGGATATTTTGCATGTGGGGGCTTCCTTGGGGGCTGGCTCTATTGCTTTGAAAAAGGGTGGAAAAGTCTATCGTATTGACGCATCCGATAAAAGTAGTTATAAATTGATTTCTGATGGGCCATTGCGAGCTATTTTTAATTTGACGTTTAAAAATTTTAAAATTGGAGCACAATCATATACGATTACGCATCAAATTTCCATCTGGGGGGGAGCACAATTTTATCAAAGTACGGTAACTATCGATGGCATTCAAGGAGATGAGCAATTGGTTGCTGGAATTGTAAATCTACATAGCAATGAAATTTATGAAGAATCGTTGAATAAGTATGTAATTTTAGCTACCCATGATCAACAAGCAGAAAATAAAGCTATGTTGGGAATGGGACTGATGATTCCTAAATCTATTTATCTTGGAAAAGAAGAAGCTCCCGAAAAAGGCGATGGCATTGTCAGTACTTATATGGCATTGATGAAAATTGAAAATAAAAAACCAGTGACTTTTTTCTTCTATACGGGTTGGGAAAATCAAGATGCTGGTTTTAAAGATAAAGACTATTTTTTAAATGTTATGAAACGGGATATTCAATAAGGAATTAAATTATGCTTTATTTTTGATGATTATTTCTAATTGTTTAGTCGTTGAGCTGATGAGGAGCAAAACCTAAAAAAGACCAATCATATGATACACAAATTCATCATTTTACTTCTATTTTTAAGTATTAATTGCGTTCATGCACAACTCAAAACAGCTAAAATATTTTCTAGTAATATGATGCTCCAGAGAGATGTAGCTGTTCCTATTTGGGGCTGGGCAGATAAAGAAAGTACTGTTGAAATAATGTTTGATAATATTTCGAAATCTACCCAATCTGATAAAAAGGGATATTGGAAGGTTAAATTGCCAAAGCAATCAGCAGGGGGGAATTTTGAGATTAAAATTTCTTCAAATGGAGAGGAAATAGTTCTGAAAAATATAACTTTTGGAGATATTTGGCTCTGTGCTGGACAATCGAATATGGAATGGTATGTCGAAAATGCAAAAGATGGTGAAAAAGAAGTTGAAAAAGCAAATTACCCTGATATTAGAGTTTTTAATGTCGAAAATAAAATTGCTACCAAGCCTTTAAATGACTTGGAAGAAGGAGAATGGGCCGTATGTACTCCAAAATCTATTGCTCAATTTTCAGCAGTGGGCTACTTTTTTGGGCGTGATTTGAATAAATTATTGGATGTTCCTATCGGATTATTAGGTGATAATTTTGGTGGAACAGTTATCGAAACATGGATGAGTCCCAATGAATTGCAAGATATGCCTGTGTATAAAAAGCAAATTGACAAACTTGCAGAAATCGATATTGATAAAGAAAAGGCTGAAGGAAAATCTAAATTTGAAATTTGGTTGAAAAAATTCAAAAATGAAGACCAAGGTATGAAAAACGATGATTATTCGTGGTCTAAAATTGATTTTTCAGACTGTAATCAGATGCTGTTGCCAGGAATTTGGGAAAGTTCGGGAGTGAAGAATCTTAAAGAAATGGATGGCGTAATTTGGTTTGAAAAATCATTTACCTTAGATAAAAATCATCTTGGAGCAGCACGATTATCTCTCGGACCCATTGACGATTCCGATATCACTTGGATCAATGGTGTCAAAGTAGGTGAAAAGTATAATGAATATAATAAAAATCGAAATTATGATATTCCAAATGGAGTTTTAAAGGAAGGAAAAAATCATATTGTTGTGAGAATTGAAGATTATATCGGTGGGGGCGGAATCTATGGAAAACCCGCTCAAATGTATATCGAATGTCACGGACAACA
>CAZOHX010000295.1:0-4461 GCA_964579315.1 uncultured Saprospiraceae bacterium | reverse complement strand
AAAAACCGCTCAAAAAGTAAATCATATTTGATAGGATCTACATTGGTGATTCCAAGACAATAGGCTACTACTGAACCCGCAGCCGATCCCCGACCTGGGCCTACGGATACACCCATCTGACGAGCCACACTCGTAAAATCTTGGACAATTAAGAAATATCCTGGATATCCAGATGCATCAATTACGCCCAACTCAAAATCCAATCGCTCTTTGATCTCTTGTGAGATAGATTTGTATCTTTTTTTAGCTCCTTCATACGCCAAATGCACCAAATATTCTTGTTGAGTTTTGAATCCTTCTGGTAATGGAAAATTGGGGAGTAAAATATCTCTCGCCAATTCCAATTTTTCTATTTTGTCATAGACATCCATGGTGGTATCTATGGCTTCAGGAACATCACTAAAAAGGACATTCATCTCTTCTTGAGATTTGAAATAAAAGTCTGAACTTGGAAATTTAAATCGTTTTTCATCGGCAACACAACTACCCGTATTGATACAAAGCAACATATCGTGTGGGATGTAATCTTCTTCGTCTATATAGTGAGAGTCATTGGTTGCAATTATTTTCAGTTTATATTTTTTTGCAAATTCTAGTAATTTTTGATTGATATCTTCTTGACTTACACCAAGTCCATCAATATTTTCCAATCCTTTATGTCTTTGCAATTCTATATAAAAATCTTCTCCGAAACGCTCTACATACCATTCTATCAATTCAATTGCCTTTTCTTCTTTTCCTTGTAAAATAGCTTGTGGTATTTCAGCACCGATGCAACAACTGGTAGCAATTAATCCTTCTGAATACTGTTCGAGTAATTCTTTATCAATTCTTGGGAATTTGGAATACATACCTTCAATAAATCCAAGAGAACACAATTTGGAAAGGTTTTCATAGCCTTTTTGGTTTTTAGCTAGTAATAATTGGTGATATCGTTTATCTTTTTCACCATTGGCTTTTTTAAAAGATTGTTTGTGACGATTTTCTACCACATAGAACTCACAACCTACGATGGGTTTCACACCATGTTTGTTTGCTTCTGCTACAAATTTGAAAGCTCCAAACATGTTTCCATGATCGGTCAGTGCTACGCCTTTTTGTCCATCGGCGGCGGCTTTTTTCATCATTGAGCTGATGTCCGAAGCACCATCTAATAATGAAAATTGGGTATGATTGTGAAGGTGGATGTACTCAGGCATGTGTGTATGTGTTTTAGGTCTGCAAGATACGGAATTTTGTTTAAAAATCAGGAATTCAATTAGAATAAATGGTAGGATTTTAAGGTTATTTAACATGTGGTTAAAGCCAACTATTAATGTTTATGAGTATATATTTAGATACTAGCTTGATTCTGATTTTTTTGTCGTATGAAATTCCACAACATAACCTGCCCCGCCTCCGTTTTTCCCTCGAATAAGAAATAATTTGAAGCATCCCTTTGGGGTTTTTTTGGGCTGCGAGTGTAGTGTGTAACATTTTAAAACCTTTACAGAAAGATAGGCTTATGCAACTAGTAAAGTATGTCAAACCAAAACACGACAACCAGATGTTAAGGCGACCGCATTATGAATTTTAGTAAAAATGGAAATAAAAAGTGACAAGCGAAGAGTTGTTAGTCAAATACAAAATCAATTTAAAAAAATTGCACATAAAAATATTTTCAGCAACAATAAATCCATATATCCGTTTTCAATGGATAAGTTACAAATATTATTAAAATACATAATTAGCAAAATGAGAATTTTTACAGTAATAATTGCCTTTTTTTTAGTTGGAAATATATTTGGACAAGTAGAAAGAGTCCCATTGGATTACAACCCAATTTTATTTCATGGTCACAAAGAAAAAATACGATATGTGGAACATGAAACACACAAAACGCATACAAATCTAAGAGATTCAGAGACGTTTTTACGAAGTGTACTTGTCAATGGAGATACATTGAGTATAAAAGTAGATACTTCATCTTTTGCAAATGGTGGCGTATTTGAAATCATTCAAAATCCCGGGATGGCGGTATTGGATACCACCCAATTGAATTATATTCCAAGTGATGCTACTTTATGGCGAGCAGATACTATTTCGATCCAGACCTGCGATACAGTAGGGAAATGTGATACTTTGGTATATCCCGTTTTGGTCAAAAGACCAAATACATCTATCGTAGGGGAGAGCCATACGGTTGACCCTTTTGATGTTTATAAGCAATGTTTGGATTCTTATGTTGATTTAAATGATTTTGCATCTATGAGTTTTGGGAATTGTGATGCATCTGATTTCAGAACAGAAACGAATTTTGTTCCCAATGAAAATTGTTTTGAATATGCAGCGGGTGGTTCTACGGATGAAGATGATGTTTGCGTAGTAGTTTGCAATAACCATTTTATTTGTGATACCATCAATTTTCATTTTACAGTAGTATCGGATACCTTAACTACACTACCTTTTTTTGATGATTTTTCTAGTACAGATCCCTTGCCATCTACAGAAAACTGGGTTACACGAGATGCTTTTGTAAATACATCTTGGGGCATGAATCCGCCATCTTTGGGCGTAGCTAGTTTTGATGGAGTATCTGATAAGGGGGCTGCATATGGAGGTTCTTTTGGTTTATCTGACCAATTAGAATCAAAATATATTGATTTAAATAGTTATTCATCAACAGATGGATTAAATTTGATATTTTTTTTAGAAATGGGTGGAAATGCTTTTGAGAAACCTAAGCAAAACGATCATTTTATGGTTGAATTTAAGGATGATCAAGGCGAATGGGTCATGCAAGAAGATTTTACTGCTATGGATTCAAGATTATCATCGGATAATTTCACTAAAATCGTTATTCCAGTCAATCAAGAGAAATATCTTTATGGAGGTTTTCAATTTCGATTTTCCAATTTTTCTCAGCGTACTGGTATCGTTGGAGTTTGGAATTTAGATTATGTTTTATTGGATAAAATAGGGGAAGGTACAGAGATTAAAGATTTGGCATTTACCCATAATCCAAAATCTTTGTTAGCCCATTATACTCATATGCCATTGTCACAATTCAAAGGAAATGAAGAAAAAGAGTTGGCGAGTAAAGTGGATATAGTGATGTATAGTCAGTTTGATGTAGAAGTAGCGGCAGAGCCAAGTACACTAAACGTAATCGACTTGGTTTCTAATACGCCTGTTTTAGCCGATGCAGAATTACTTACGCTCGATGGAAATACCAATCAAAGAAACGTTTCTCCTAAAACACAGGTATCCTACTCCAATGATTTACCAAATCGGTCATCATTGATTGATGGGATTAAAAATAATTTAAATGGGCAAGATAGTGTTGTCTTAGAAATGACTTATCATTTTGAACAAACAGCGGAGTCCACTATGAATAAAGTCAATAATACAGCAAAACGGTTGACCTTTTTAACTGATTTTTATGCTTACGACGATGGTGTAGCGGAAAGTGCTATTGCTGCTAAAGGTCCAGGCACAGAAGTTGCTGTAAAGTATCATGCGAATGTAGGAGATTCTTTGCGTTCTGTTCAATTTTTCATTCCTCATTACAAATATGATGTTTCTAATCAAAGTTTAAGAATAAAGGTATGGATTAATTTGGACGAAGCACCCATATTTGAATCGGATGCGGTTCCTGCTATTTATGCTAATAGATTCTCTAAAGATGTTGTTTCTTTCACCAATTATCCACTTAGGGATAATGATACAGGTATAGATAGTCCTGTTTACATCCCCGCAGGTGATTTTTATGTGGGTTGGGAGCAAGTATCCAATGCATTTAATACTGCAATCGCCATCGGATATGACGAAAATAGTACTATTGCATCAGTAAAAAAGTTTCGGGGATTAGGAGCAGAGTGGGAAGATTTTCAATTGACTCCTGTCAATGGAGCCTTGATGATTCGTCCTGTATTTGGAAAAATGACATTGCCTTTGACTTTTAGTGAAGATATTCATAAAAAGGAAAAAATAGAAGTTCAACCGAATCCGACGAATGGATGGATTGATATCAATTTAGATGGTAATAATTCGGATTATCAATACGAGTTATACAATGCTTTAGGACAGCAAATTCAAAGTGGAATACTTACATCTAGTATTGATTTCCAAAAAGAACGCAATGGTGTTTATTTTTTGCAAATTCGGGATAATAGGGATGGATTCATTGTTGTTAAAAAATTGATTAAGGAGTAGAAAGATCTTAGAGTTAAGTAGTTGGACAAAATATATCAAAAAGATATATGTAAAAAAATGTGTCCAACTGCTTAAGATTTTGTTCAAGTCAATCTGCCTGCCGTCCGCAGGAAGGCAGGGGCATAAAACGAAGGCATAGTCCCATTCTGTGAAGGCTTTATAACGAAAAATCGGGCAAAGCATATCAAAAAGATATATGTAAAATGTGTCCACATCCATAAAGGCTAGGCTGAGCTGAATCGCATCAATCCCTGAAAGGGATAAATA
>CAZOHX010000294.1:1732-4469 GCA_964579315.1 uncultured Saprospiraceae bacterium | reverse complement strand
TATGAATGGCATTTTAATTGTTTCTATACTTAGTTTAATTTGCGTTGTTGCAGTACAATATTGGAAAATTGTTGATTTTAGTGCAATATTGCAAAATAGAACTCCCTTGTCAGAAGAAAAATTTATGTATTATTTCTTCGGAATACCTGCATTGATTGGAATATTTTGGCTGATGTACAGTGTGATTCCTATGTAGAATTATCAAGATTTAGTATTAAAGCTCCCATTGTCAAATAGGTTTGATAGTGGGAGCTTTTCGTTTGTCTTGTTTTTTAAATATAGTAACATTATATTTTGTCAATTAAAAGTTATGACGTATGATATAAATCAAGTTATAAAACCTAATAAACTGATAATTATCACAAAAAAAATGATAATAATTATGTCAAGAGTTTATATTTATAGAAAAAAAGTTTATTTTTGACCCAAAATTTAGTCATTTGTCATTATTGTTTAAAAACGAATGATTTTATTTTCAAAACAAAATAAACAAGTATTGACTTTTGTCATAAAAATAAAAATACAGTAAAACATGACGGGATTAATTGTAATAGGATGTTTAATTTTATTGATTATTATCATCTTGCAAATCGGAAAAGTTAGCGAGTTATCTGCTGAAATACGAGGACATGAAGCAAGTGTCGAATCATCATCACGTTCCAACGGAATATTGATGCTACTATATGGTATCTTATTTTTTGTTGGAATTATCTGGTTCAACTTTCATATGAAAAATTGGCTATTGGGATTTGGACCCCATCTTCCAGCTTCTGAGCATGGAGCTACATTGGATAGCTTGTTTTTATGGACAACCATTATTACAGGGATTGTATTCGTCTTGACTCATATCGCTTTGTTTTGGTTTACTTTTAAATACAGACATCGTAAAGGTCATAAGGCATCTTTTATGGCACACAATACAAAATTGGAATTGATTTGGACATTTGTTCCTTCATTCGTTCTGACACTTTTGATAATAAAAGGTATGGTCGGTTGGAATCAAATCATGGCAGATACTTCTGTGGATGATGATTACATGGAAATTGAAGCAATGGGACAACAGTTCGCATGGCTTTTAAGGTATCCTGGTGCTGATGGGCAGTTAGGAGATAGAAATTTTAGATTAATTTCTGGAAGTAATCCCTTTGGTCAAGATTTATCAGATAAAAGAAATGATGATGATTTTCATCCAAGTGAAATTGTTTTACCCGTTGGTAAAAAAGTAAGAGTTAGGATTACAGCAAGAGATGTACTTCATAGTTTTTTTATACCACATATGAGAGTGAAAATGGATGCAGTCCCTGGAATGCCTACCTATTTTGTATTTACTCCTACAGTTACTACAAAGGAGTATCGTGAGCGTCTAAAAGACTATCCAGAATATCAAGAACCATCAGATCCAGATGATCCAGATGGTCCAAAATTATGGGAAACCTTTGATTATGAATTGGCTTGTGCCGAATTATGCGGAAGTGGACATTATAGTATGAGAAGAGTGGTGAGAATTGTAGAACAGGATGAATATGATGCATGGGTGAAAGAACAAAAACCTTGGAAATAGTTGTTAGTTATTAGCAATCAAATAATAATAAAATAGAGAGATAAATAAATAGTTATTATGGCAAACGTGGATGTTACAAAATTTAATGATGAAGTATTAACCGAAAAATATGGGGTTGATGATCATTTTCATGACCACCATCATGGTGATAAATTTCAATTGCAGTTCGTTACTAAATATATCTTTAGTATGGATCATAAAATGATTGCAAAGCAATTTCTAATTACGGGAATCGTTTGGGCAATTATTGCGGCTTTGATGTCTTTAATCTTTAGACTTCAATTGGGCTTTCCCGATGGAAATATGGCATGGTTGAAAATGGTACTTGGAAAATGGATTGTAATTGGAGATAATGGAGTAGGGGCTTTGAGTCCAGACTTTTATTATGCTTTAGTTACTTTGCATGGTACGATTTTAGTCTTTTTTGTTTTGACCGCAGGACTAAGTGGTACATTTAGTAATCTTTTGATTCCTTTGCAAATTGGAGCCAGAGATATGGCTTCGCCTTTATTAAATATGCTTTCTTATTGGTTCTTTTTCTTTGGAGGTCTATTGATGTTTTTCTCTTTGTTTTTGAGTACAGGTCCTTTCGCAGGTGGTTGGGTCGCATATCCTCCACTGAGTGAATTGCCACAAGCTTCACAAGGATCAGGAGCAGGTATGACTTTATGGTCCCTAAGTTTGGTGCTATTCGTAGTTTCGGTTTTATTAGGAGGAATCAATTATATTACAACGGTATTAAATTTAAGAACAAAAGGAATGGGACTTTGGAGAATGCCTTTGACAATTTGGGCATTTTTCTTGACTGCAATTATTGGATTATTATCCTTTCCAGTTTTAGCTTCTGGAATGTTTATGATGATTTTCGATAGAGTATTGGGAACAAGTTTCTATTTGAATGAAATATATATTGCTGGTGAAGCATTAGATAGAGTAGGAGGAAGTCCAATTTTGTATCAACATCTTTTTTGGTTTTTAGGACACCCTGAAGTCTATATTATTATTTTGCCTGCCATGGGTCTCGTATCTGAAGTTTTGTCCGTACACGCACGAAAGCCAATTTTTGGTTATAAAGCAATGGTCTTTTCTATGGCAGCAATTGCGATATTATCATTTACTGTGTGGGCTCATCATATGTTTATGTCTGGATTAAATCCTTTTATTAGTAATATTTTT
>CAZOHX010000294.1:0-1722 GCA_964579315.1 uncultured Saprospiraceae bacterium | reverse complement strand
CGATAATGACTTTAATGATTGCAATTCCATCTGCGGTTAAAGTATTTAACTGGCTGACTACGATATATAAAGGTGCTGTGCGATTGAATGCACCTTCTTTGTTCGCCATAGGGTTTGTTTCAATGTTTATTTCAGGTGGTTTGACTGGATTGTATCTTGGAAATGCAGCTATAGATATTATGATGCATGATACCTATTTTGTAGTGGCACACTTTCATATTGTGATGGGGGTTGCAGCTTTCTTCGGAATGTTTGCAGGTATTTATCATTGGTTTCCTAAGATGTATGGTCGATTTATGAATGATACTTTAGGTAAAATTCATTTTTGGGGTACAATGATTGGAGCATACGCTATTTTTTGGCCTATGCATTATTTAGGTATTGCGGGCGTACCAAGGAGATATTATCGTTTTGATAATTTTGATACTTTTTCACATTTTGCAGGAATCAATCAATTTATTACTATAGCAGCGATAATCACTTTCTCTTTTCAAATAGTGTTCGTTGTGAATTTCTTCTATAGTATTTGGAGAGGTAAGAAATTGACAGAGAAAAATCCATGGAAAGCAACTACTTTGGAATGGACTACACCCATAGAAATTGGTCATGGAAACTGGCCAGGTAAAATTCCTACGGTTCAGAGATGGGCATATGATTATGGAAATGGAGGGGTAGATTATATTCCACAAATTATTCCAATTCAAGAGGGCGAAGACGAAATTCATTAATTAAAAAAATAGAATATAGTAAAGTGAGTAAGACAAGGGTAATTAGTGATAATAAAATTCTTCTAAAGCAGTTGATTGGAGATTATTTGGCTTTATTTAAAGTAAGGTTATCTCTAACTGTTGTTTTTTCAGCAGTGGTGGCTTTCTTGATTGCAAGTGGTGGAGATTTTAAAGTGAAAGATGTTGTAATTTTGGCAATTGGTGGGTTTTTAATAACAGCATCAGCCAATACATTTAATCAAATTCTAGAAAAGGATTTTGATTTACTTATGAAAAGAACTGAAAATAGACCGCTACCACAAAATAGAATGACTATTGTACATGCTATTATTGTTGGTGGAATAACGACTATAATTGGATTGTTTTTCTTGGCAATGTTCAATCCTTGGACAGCTATATTAGGTATGTTTTCTTTGGTTTTGTATGCATTTGTTTATACACCTTGGAAAAGAATTTCACCAGTTGCAGTCTTTGTAGGTGCAATACCTGGTGCATTGCCTGTTGTAATTGGATGTGTGGCTGCCGAAGGCGAATTTACAACTTTAGCGTTAGTATTGTTTGCTATACAGTTTTTTTGGCAGTTTCCTCACTTTTGGGCAATCGCATGGGTCTCTCATGAAGATTATTCAAATGCAGGGTTTAGATTGCTCCCTTCTGCAAGTGGAGAGCCAGATTCTAGTGTAGGATTTCAATCTTTCGTCTATGCATTGTACTTAGTTCCTGTTATGGTTTCTATGTATTTTACAGGATTGATAAGTATCTTAGGAATGACAATATTAATATTATTATCAATGTTATATGCGGGTTTGGCTTGGAAATTATTTAAACAATGTGATAAGAAAGCTGCTTTAAAATTAATGTTTGGATCATTTTTATATTTGCCCCTTGCTCTTTTAGTTATATTTTTAATAGGATAGATGATGAATACATTGACAATGGATCAAAAAGAATCAAGAAATAAAATTCATCCCCAAAAATTTGGGTTGTGGATTGG
>CAZOHX010000293.1:0-4496 GCA_964579315.1 uncultured Saprospiraceae bacterium | reverse complement strand
GAACAGCCTTTTTTTCAACAGAGCAGGACAAAGATTTAATTGAGAATTTGGATTTTCAAATAATCAACAAAAAAATATACTAATTACAGGATATGAATCTCAATCTTTAGCAGAAAATTTTCTAAAAATACATGGAAAAATCAAAGAAAACTATGATCTATATCTGTATTTATCGAAGGGTGAAAAAACTCAAAATTCTGAAAATTATGCTCAAAAAAATTATCAAATAAATATCCGACAAGCACAATTCAAATTAATCGCCAATCCTAATAAAAAATGGAGAAATACACTAGAAACAACCTATTTAACCAAAAATAACATCGATTCGCATACCCCCAATAAAATCATTCAAAAAAGTATAAAATTACAAATTCAATACAATCAAACCGATGCCACATCCATAGAAACCAGCCTAGATTTCACAAAAATAAATTATACAGGCCCCGTGAATACACCCGTCAGTTACGAATTGCTCAATGGATTGCAAGATGGCAACAATTTTATTTGGCAAATCCAAATCCATAGAAAAATTTCCAAATTTGCATACATCAATGTAGGCTATACGGGTCGAAAAACGGGTTTAAACAGAATTGTTCATCTAGGAAATCTACAAATGACCGCACAATTTTGATAAGAAGGCGACATATTAAAGTTTCATAGCAATCTCTTGGTTAAAAAATTGTATATTTGATTTTATTTAAGTTGGTAATTAGATTAGCTTTTGAATTGAAAAAAATGAAGCAGCAAAATACCCCTTGAATCAAAAATATTGATGAATTTACAAATAATAATTATGCAGTTTTATACCAAAACACTTATAATCCTTTCATTTTTAGGGATTAATTCTACATTATTTGCCCAAAATTTATGGACGATCAACGCCGAAAGAAGTATTCAACTCCCCAAAAAATGTGTCCGATATACCATTCCACAAAAAGGAACAGCATTTTCTCTTAATCTCAGACAAATGTCATCTTTATTAAATGATGCACCTTTAGAGAATAGTAGAAATAAAGGTATCAGGATAGCATTGCCGTTACCCGATGGGCAAACAGAAATTTTCTCCATAGTAGAATCTCCCATCATGGAATCAGAATTGGCTGCAAAGTTTCCGATGATAAAAACCTATTTTGGAACATCTGTATCTTCCAAATCCACGGCAAGACTAGACCTTACACCCGAAGGATTTCACGGATTAATTCAAAGTGACAAAGGTCAGATTTATATAGACCCATATGCCACAAATCAAAGAGAAATCTATATTTCTTATTATCTAAAAGATTTATTAGCTACGCAGAAAGAACCATTTATTTGTGGAAATAAAACGCTTGATCCATCCGAGCTACTCCATAATGATTTTTCAAATTCAGACTTACCTAAAAGGAGATTTGGAGGTGAACCCGTAAAATTAAGAACCTACCGAATTGCCATTGCCGCCAATGCAGAATTTACCGCATACCATGGTGGAAAAGTATCGGATGCAACTGCAGCAATTGTAACGATTGTAAATAGACTCAATCAAATTTTTAATGTAGAGCTTGCAATCAAATTAGTATTGATAAACAACAATGACAAACTGATTTTTTTGCAAACTGCGTCAGATGGATACACCAATGGTAGCACAGACAAAATGATAGATGAAAATCAAAAAATTATTGATAGAATTATTGGAAAAAATGGATATGCATGGGGACACGTATTTGGTACGCATGGTAGTTTTTCAGGATTGGCACAACTCGGTGCGGTTTGTAGTCAAAGTAAAGCAAGAGGCGTTTCGCTAAGTAGAAACCCCGTAAATGATGGATTTGTCGTTTCTATCGTAGCCCATGAAATGGGTCATCAGATGGGAGCAAGTCATTCTATGAGCAGCTGTCACAATGTATTTTCAGGAACTGCCTATGAGCCTGGAAGTGGCTCAACCATCATGTCTTATGCAGGGATTTGTGGGTTTCAGAATAATACGGTTACGCATTCCGACCCCTACTATTTCACTCATTCCTTACAACAAATCAAAAACTACATGTTTGATGGACGAGGAAATACATGTGCAAGTATCACAAATACAAATAATACAGCACCAAGTGTAGCGATTCCACTTGATGATGGATTTTATATTCCGATTAAAACGCCATTTGTCCTAGATGCCGTAGGGACTGATTTGGAAAATGATGATATTTTATATTGTTGGGAAGAATACGACTTAGGCCCCATGTCCGTACCTGGAAGTCCTGAAGGAAATAGTCCTATATTTCGATCATTTCCTGCGACCGAAGCCTCCTATAGAATTTTTCCAAAATTAGAAAATATAGTAAATGATGCTTATAATAAAGCAGAGGTGTTACCCACTTATAGTCGAGATTTGACATTTCGATGTACTGTTCGGGATAATGTTGCACAAAATGGAGGTACTTCTTGGGAGAAGATTGCTTTTAAAGCAACCAGTAAAGCAGGACCCTTTAAAGTCATGTTTCCAAATTATAAAAAAGATACGCTATTTATCAATCAGATTACCCCTATCCGATGGGATGTTGCCCATACAGATTTAGATCCTGTAAATTGTAAAAGTGTAAACATATATTTATCCACAGATGGAGGATACACCTACCCTACTCTATTGGCAGAAAATGTACCAAATGATGGCATTGAGTATGTAAGAATTCCCGATATGCCTAGCAACAAAGCAAGAATACAAGTAAAAAGTGCCGACAATATCTTTTTTGATATTTCAAACTCAGATTTTTCAATTACACCCGCAACCGATGCAGGATTTAGTTTTGGAATTTATCCTGATGTCCAACATCTTTGTTTACCCGAATCTGCAATTGTAAACATTGAAACCAGTTCTGCCTTAGATTTTTCAGAAAAAGTACAATTTTCAATTAAAGGAGAACTACCTACCGATGTTATTGCTAATTTTGATAAAAATGCAACTGCTCCTGGTACACCTAACCGATTGGTTTTAGATTTTAGCAATCATTTAGAAGAGGGGACTTATACTATAGAAATCGAAGGAAAAGCAAATGACGAATTGGTGCTTACTCGAACACTTACGATAACAACTACCTCCAATATTTTTTCATCCATTGAGCAATTGACTCCTAAGAATAGTGAAAATACAGATGAATTACCCACCTATTCATGGAATCCCGCAACCGATGCAGATACTTATTTACTAGAAGTGGCAGACAATCCTACTTTCAACGAAAATAGTATTATCGAATCTACAGAAACAACAGCATCATCCATAGTATCCACACAATTATTGGATCAAAATACTATTTATTATTGGAGAGTAACTCCTATCAATGAATGTGGAAAAGGGGCACCGATTGGTACTTTTTCATTCCATACGAATAGTGTTTCTTGTCGTACATTTGAACAAGAAAATGTAAATATCAATATCACCCAAACGGGCAAACCCTATAAAGAAACCTTTATTGAAGTATTTGAATCTGGAACTATAGCAGACGTAAATATACCTACTTTTCATGGTTATCATAATTGGTTTAGTGATTTAGATGTGAGTTTGACCAGTCCAGCAGGGACAAAGATTTGGCTCTTTAAGGATAAATGTTTTAATTATAATGGGCTTTTTTCTTTTAAATTAGATGATCAATCCCCCGACAAATTTTCTTGTCCACCCAAAGGACAATACTTTCGTCCTGTAGAGCCACTGTCAAAATTTAACGGAGAAGACTCCAAAGGAAAATGGACAATTGGTATTCAAGACGATACAGGTGGAAATGGTGGACAATTTGGAGGTTGGTCCTTAGAATTATGTGGAAGTATCAGTGCAAAATCACCAAAGATACTTACCAACAATACGCTACCAGTAAGACCCAATGCGACTAGAATCATCACATCTGAATTTTTATCCGCAGAAGATCCAGATGCCAATAATGATGATTTGCAGTACATTATTGTAGCCACCCCAGTTCATGGCACAATCACACGATACAACAAGAATTTAGGAATTGGTGATAAGTTTACTGAATGGGAATTAAATCACAATAGTATCATCTATAGACACAACGGTGATGACAATCAAACAGATTCATTTCCATTTGTTTTGAAAAACAAGGAAAATAACTGGGCTGGACAGCATATATTTAATATAACGATGGATGATAATGCCATTGCTACAAGCACCAAAGACATTTTGGAGCAAAATGTACTTTTATATCCCAATCCTGCTTCAGGAAATGTATTTTTAGAATTAACCAATAGGAATAAGGATCCTTTTTCCATACAATTATTTAATATTGAAGGGCAAATGCTATTGGAAAGACCATCTATACGAAAAAACCGTATCCAATTGAAGGTAGAGCATTTTCCAAATGGAATATATTTTATTAAAGTAAAATCTGGAGATGCTGTAGTTACTAAAAAATTGATTTTGAATTAATTGTAGCTCATCAATTTGATGTGAGATAGATGCGGTTACAAACATTATAACCTATAATCCCATAAATCAACAAACCTACAAACAATTAAGC
>CAZOHX010000292.1:0-4498 GCA_964579315.1 uncultured Saprospiraceae bacterium | reverse complement strand
TAAATGTATGTCAAAAAGAAGAAATTGGATATGACCATTCCGTTTTATTAGGAAAAGACACTACTAAAGCTTGGGATTTACGAAAAGCAGGATTGGGATTATTGGCTAATATCCCTGGAGATGAACAAGCCGCTCCTTGCATCGAAGATACCGCCGTAAATATCCATCAATTGGCAGATTATATCCAAGAATTTTCAGAAATCATGGCTAATTTTGGTCAAAAAGCAATCTACTACGCACACGCTGGAGCAGGAGAATTACACCTGCGCCCATTGGTTAATTTAAAAACTAAAAAAGGGGTAGAACAATTCAAAGCAATCACAACTTCAGTGGCTCATTTGGTCAAAAAATACAATGGATCGATGAGTGGAGAGCATGGAGATGGACGTGTAAGAGCAGCATTTATCCCATTGGTTTTAGGAAAAGAAAATTATGCTCTTTTTGAACGCATCAAGGACCTTTGGGATCCTAAAAACATCTTCAATCCAGGAAAAATTGTCTATCCCAAACCGATGGAAGCAGATTTGAGATTTACATTAGAAAACCAAAAATCAATAGATACTATTTTTGATTTTTCCAATTATGGTGGTGTTTTAAAAGCGGCTGAAAAATGCAATGGATCAGGAGATTGTCGAAAATTAGAAACAGCCGTCGGGGGCATGTGTCCCAGCTATCATGCAACACGAAACGAAAAAGATACCACAAGAGCGAGAGCCAACACCTTACGACAAATATTGACCAATAATACCAAAGAAAACCCCTTTGATAATGAAATTTTGAAAGAAGCATTAGATTTATGTTTATCCTGTAAAGCTTGTAGCTTTGAATGTCCTTCCAATGTAGATATGACCACATTGAAAGCAGAATTTCTGTATCAATATCAAAAATGTAATGGAATTAGTTTTAGAAGTAGATTCTTTTCGGAGATTGTCAAAGTGAATAAAATGGGATCTATTTTCCCTGCTTTGAGTAATCTCGTTATAAAAAGCAAACTACTCTCCTACCCCATTAAAAAAATATTAAAAATTGCTCCGCAACGTAGTTTACCCACTTTCAGTAAAACATCCGCTTCCAAATGGGCAAAAAAGAATATCAAACCCAATAATGGAAAATCTGTTTATATTTTCCTAGACGAATTTACCAATCATAATGAATCACATATTGGGATAAAAACGATAGAATTACTTCAACATTTAGGCTATAATGTCAAATTTGTAAATCATCCTGAAAGTGGACGAGCATCTTTGTCCAAGGGATTATTGGATAAAGCCAAACAGGTTGCCGAAGAAAATGTTGAACTATTTTTCGATTTAATAAATGATGATACCCCTTTAATTGGTATTGAGCCATCCACTATTTTAAGTTTTAGAGATGAATATCCTAAGTTGGTTTCAAGCCAATTACAACAAAAAGCACATGATTTATCCAAAAACTGCTTAACCATCGAAGAATTTTTATCGTCTGAATTTCTAAATGGGAATATTACTAGCAATTCCTTTAAAAAAGATACAAAACACATCCTACTTCATGGACATTGTCATCAAAAATCACTGAGCGAAATGGAAACGATAACGACCTGTTTAAGTATTCCAGAGAATTTTCATGTGGAGGTGATTCCATCGGGGTGTTGTGGTATGGCGGGGTCTTTTGGATATGAGCAAGAGCATTATGATGTGAGTATGCAGGTGGGTGAATTGGTGCTATTTCCTGCAGTACGAGCAGCTCAAAAAGAGACCATTATTGTGGCTCCGGGGACGAGTTGTCGTCATCAGATTAAGGATGGGACAGGGCGTGTGAGTTTGCATACCGTAGAAGTTTTATGGAATATTTTAAATCCATCTATATAAATTGTGTTTTCTAACATAGAAAGACTACATTTGATTTTATGACAAAAATCATACTTTTCAAATTTCTATAAGGAAACTAAAATGATCAAACTATCTTTCAAAAACCCATACTTGGTATTTGTTTTCGCTATTATCGTAGCAGTATTAGCAGCCGTACTCATCCCAAGAATGCCCGTAGATATTTTACCCCAATTTAAAAAATCAGCCATGCAGGTTATTACCCTATACCCAGGTATGCCCGCAATGGTAGTGGAAAAGGACATCACCAGTCGAATGGAGCGATGGACAGGACAATCCCCAGGCATTGAAAAACAACTTTCGAAGAGTTTGATGGGAGTAAGTATAGTGACAAACTTCTACGGAGAAGATATTGATCCCGCTGAAGCGATGGCAAATACTTCGTCCTATGCAGTAAGTGATATGTACTATCAGCCACCCGGTACCATGCCACCGATGATTCAGCCTTTTGACCCCACCGCATCCAAACCACTGATGCTCTTAACTGTAAGTAGTGACATCAAAAATGGGAAGGAATTATATGATGTAGCCTATCTCAATTTACGGCAAATGCTGAGTGGTGTAAAAGGAATTGTTGCACCTGCCGCCTATGGTGGATCACTCCGAATGATTTATGTATATGTTGATCCTGAAAAAATGGAAGCACTAGGCATTTCGCAAACGGAAGTAGCAGATGCCATTCAAAAAAATACAACCATGATTCCATCTGGGGTGGCAAAAATAGGAGAAATAAGTTATGGAATTGATGCCAAAGGGATGATTATCAATGTAAAAGATTTTGATGATATAGTCGTTACCCATAAAAATGGTAAACCAATTTTCATCAAAGATATTGGACAAACAAAAGATGCCAGTGCCATCCAAACGAATATCGCAAGAGTAGATGGAAAAGAACAAGTCTATCTTCCAATATTCAAACGTCCAGGTGCCAATACCATTGCAGCAGTAAATGAAGTAAAAAAAGCATTGCCTGCGTTGAAAGAAAGAATGCCCGATGATGTACAACTCAATGTAATTTTCGATCAATCATCTTATGTTAGAAATTCTATCGCTGGACTTCGAAATGCAGGACTTGGAGGATTGATATTAGTTGTTTTAGTACTAATCCTATTTTTAGGGAATTTTAAATCCGCATTTATAGTCGCTATTAGTTTGCCACTCTCTGTACTCTTTGCATTTATCATGCTATCTATCACAGGACAAGCTATCAATAGCATCACCTTGGGAGGAATAGCCTTAGTACTTGGATTATTGGTTGATAATTCGATTGTAGTACTCGAAAATATTGATAGACATTTAAAAATGGGAAAATCATCGCTCATTGCCGCAAAAGATGCTGCGTTGGAAGTCGCTCAACCCGTTTTGGCATCGACTTTGGTGATTATGGTCGTTTTCTTTCCCGTTTTATTTCTTACAGGAATTACCAAGTTTCTATTTTCGCCATTAGCCATCACCGTCGCTGGTTCAATGATTGGATCCTATATTTTTGCATTGACACTCATTCCTATTATGGCAGCTTATTTCTTCAAAAATCAACTGCCTGATTCTGAAAATACAAAAGAAAATGCACTTGGATTTTTTCAACGATTTATTGATAAATTAAATATTAGATATCAAAAAAGTTTAAAAACAGCATTAAAAATCAAATGGCCCATCTTGATAATAACGATTTTATTATTCGCTGGATCTTTATTTTTATTAAAAAATACAGGCTATGAACTATTTCCAAAATCGGATGTTGGTCAGATGGAAATCCAAGTGAGAATGGAATCGGGTACAACCCTACAAGCGACCAATCAAACCATTGCAAAAATGGAAAAAATTATTCGTAAAGAAACGGGAAATGACCTATCTCAATTGGTTGGAAATGTTGGTGTTTTTTATGATTTGCCAGCGGCATACACTCCAAATTCTGGAACTCAAGATGCTTTTATTGGAGTGCAACTTAAAGATGAGCATACCACCAGCACATTTAAATATGCTACCCGATTAAGAAAAATATTTCATGAAAAATTTCCAGGAGTAGAAGTAAGTTTCAATACAGGGGGATTAATTACCGCAGCATTAAATGAAGGGAAACCCGCCCCAATAGATATCCAAGTCAAAGGAAATAAATTGGAAGTATTAAGAAATATTGCAGAACAAATTCGAGATACAGTCATGACCATTGCAGCAACTAGAGATGTGCGCGTACTTCAAAGAATAGATCAACCTGTGAAAAATATAGACATGGATCGTGTCAAAGCCGCTGAAATGGGTATAGAACCAGTCGATGCCATCAAAAATATGGTTTCGGCTTTAAATTCATCCGTTACGTTTAATAAAGCTTTTTGGATAGATGAGCGAAATGGAAATCACTACTATGTTGGAGTAACCTATCCGCCAAGTAAAATAGACAATCAATTTGTATTGGAAAATGTTGGTGTGAAGAGTAAAACCCAAAACAGAACGATACCTTTTAGAGATTTCTCTAAAATTACAGACGATAGCAATCCTGTAGAAATTAATCATCATAATTTGACAAGAGCCTTTAACGTATATGCAAATGTAGAAGGAAAAGATGTAGGTACGGTATCAGATGAGATTCAAGATATTATAAAAGGAATGAAATTTCCTACGGGATATAAGGTCAC
>CAZOHX010000291.1:0-4508 GCA_964579315.1 uncultured Saprospiraceae bacterium | reverse complement strand
GCCTGGATGTAATGTAATTTGTCCTTTTTCAATGTTATTCCGACTCATAAAATCACCATCCACATAGTACAATATTTCTTCAGAATCAATATTACTATGATGATAGGGTGCGGGTATAGCTTTTGGATGATAATCGTATAATCTTGGTACAAAGGAACAAACAACAAATCCAGAAGCTTCCCATGTCTGATGAATAGGAGGTGGCTGATGAATTCTACCAGTAATGGGTTCAAAATCATGAATAGAAAAAGCAAAAGGATAATTAAATCCATCCCATCCTACTACATCAAAAGGGTGATTTTTATGGGTATATTCCCACATTACCCCTTGTTTTTTTGATAAAACTTTAAATTCACCTTTCTCATCATGCGTTTTCAAATCTTTTGGCAATCTGATATCCCGTTCACAAAAGGGTGAATGCTCAAGCAACTGTCCGTAGTTATTTCGATATCTTTTAGGTGTAGTGATTTCACTGAATGATTCAATAAAAAGAATGCGATTATCTTCTGAATCAAAATCAATTTGGTACGTTGTGCCCCTTGGAATAATTAAATAATCTCCATATTTAAAATCCAAACTTCCATACATCGTTCTCAATTTCCCACTACCCACATGTATAAAAAGCATTTCGTTGGCATCTGAATTTCTATAAAAATAATCTTTTGAAAATGAGCGTGGAGCCGCCAATCCAATATGCAAATCATGGTTGGCAAAAAGTACTTTTCTGCTTTCCAAATAGTCATCTTCTGGCTTTAATGAAAACCCTTTAAAACTCAAGGCTTTCATATTTTTACCAATTGCGATTTTGGGCGAAACATCTCCTAGTCTTTTAATTTCTGATACAACCGTAGGAGGATATAAATGATAAATTAACGAGGACATTCCAACAAATCCTGCGGTTCCAAATAATTCTTCTTGATAGAGTCCACCATTGGGATTCTCAAAGACAGTATGGCGTTTGGGAGGAATATTCCCTAGCGTATGATATCTCATAAAATCGAGTTTTGAATGTTGTTAAAAACTTTATTTAATACAGATTCCATATTTGAAATTTCTTCATCAGAAAGCCCTTCCCAAGCTATTTTCCGAAATAATTTCGTTAATGGAATAATTTCTTTTACTTTTTTCACTCCTAATTCAGTCAAATTAATAATAAATCTTCGGCGATCTGCTTGATTTGGAGTTCTAGTAATCAATGCTTTTTTGTCTAATAAATCTAAAATCCTAGTTAAAGTAGGAGCATCTTTAAATACTTTTTCACCAATTTCAAACTGACCTAACCCGTCAAATTGACTTAAAACTTGCAAAACTACCCATTGATCTACCGTCACTCCTACATTTCTAGATTTCAGCAATTCTTGAAATCGCTGCTTCATCCTTTTTGAAGTCCGTTCTATCACAAAACCCGATATTTCTAATTTATTTTGCCTTGTTTTTATTTGCATACGAATAATTGTTACACTAACTAAAAGCAAATATATATAAAATATGACAAAATTCATATTAAAATAATGATAAACTATTTAAAACTTGCGTACCAATACAGTGAAAAGCCAACATAACTTGGCTGATTTTTAATTTTTCAATGCAATATTTCATCAAATTGGAGATGATTTTGCAGTAAGTTTTAGTGATTGTTGAAATAAAAATATTCAAATCATGAACATTAAATACAAATTGATCTTGCTTTATTGATATGTTTATCTTTTGCTATTAATGGTCAAGAAACCATCAATTATGTAGGATCATCCACCATTGGCAACTTTTTAAAAGATGCGGAGCATGTATATCCAATAAAATTTCATCTAAATACCGAACCAGAAAGTACTGGAGGGGAATTGGCCATTACAGAAGGAAAAACTGACTTTGCAGGAATTGCTAAATATCCTAGCATTAGCAAACAAAATTCGGAAATTATTACTACACTGATTGGTTGGGATGCGATTTCTATCATAGTTAGACAAGATAATCCTATTCAAAATTTAACCCAATCTCAACTTAAAGATATATTTACGGGAAAAATTACCAATTGGAAAATGCTAGGGGGAAAAGATTTACCTATCAAACCATTTATTGTAAGCAATGAATCCGCAACAAGAAAAGTTTTTAGATCTATCATTCTAGGAAAAGATGATTATCAATTCTGCGAAGTCGTTCAACCCGATATCGATATGTTGAAAAAAGTAAAAAATACACCTGGTGCCATTGGACAAATCAGTAATTCCTTTCTTTCAACCTTTGATAATATCAAAACCATCAAAGTCAATAACCAACCTATGGAACTGACCAATCCAAATTATCCCATTATTCGTCCATTATATTTACTTTGGAAAAATAATAAAAAAAATAGAGATTTTGTCTCTTGGGCACTTTCTCCTGAAGGGCAACGTATTGTCATGAATCGTTTTGTAGGTATCCGAGAATCAAATATTTCTACTATCCAAAATGAAGGAAATCTCATCGTTTATACTAAAACAACCGTTGTGGAAGATGGGGGGATATATTACTACCCACATACTTCATATGCTATATTATCGACTACTCGAAAAGAACTTTTTCATATTGATAATCATTTGAGTGAAAATGACGAAAATCCTACCAAAGTGAACTTACCCACAGGTTCTTACATTATAGTACCTGACGAAGCCAAAGACAAAGAATATTTAATCTCTGTTCAAACCAATCGAACTACAAAAATAAATATTGACGAATCTACTTCCGTAAAATCTGCAAATAAAAACGCTCCAAAAGGAATTACTGAAAAATTTAAAATGTTTAAACCCTATGGAGATATTAGAATTAGATTTGAAGAAGATATGGTAAAACAAAAAAATAGATTTAGACAACGATACCGAGCAAGATTGGGTTTTAATGCGATGATCACTTCTGATTTCCAACTTTCCATGAGAGTAGGCACATCAAATAATCCCAATGACCCAAATTCTACACACGTCAATGCAAACGATGGATTTAATCAAATTAATATCGTTTTTGATCGAGTTTATGTTCGTTACAATCCCCAAAAACTCAAACAATTTGGTTTGTGGCTTGGAAAATTCCCTAATCCTTTTGTCAATTCTAAAATATTTTCAGAAATCGTTTGGGACGATGACATCCAACCTGAAGGACTGGCACTTGAGTACAAATCCAAATGGAATCAAAAATCTAATATCAAATTGGTAAATGGAACTTACTTCTTATCTCAATTCAGAACAGGAGATGATAAATTGTGGTTAAATACATCTCAATTGACTTTGTTTTCAAAAATATCAAAAAATACAAATCTCTCCCTTAGTTCTGGATTATATTACTATTTCAACATTAAAGGACAAAAAGCGAATAACTCAATTTTTGATCCCAATGGAGGAAACTCGACTTATGAAGAAGTTGCTTATCCAGACATTCAAAGATATGCCAACAACTTTTTCATCAATGAAAATTTCATTTTATTTAAAATTAACAATTTCAAAAAGGACGTAACCTTGAAAGGTGAATTTATTCAAAATTTGGGTGCGACTCAAGATAATCTAGGATGGGTTGCGGGAATTAGCATAGGTAGCTTGCAAAATAAAAATGATTTCAAGCTTTATTATCAGTATCAAGACGTGCAAAAAGATGCTATTTTTTCACCATTTGCCAATGACGATATTCTTTTACAAACAGATTACAAAGGGCATATTTTTGGCATGGGATATGCCATTGCTAAAAAAATATCTCTTCATGGATGGGGTTTGATTCATCAAACACATTCCGACAATGAAAATCGAGTACGTTTAAGATTGGATTTGAATATTAAAATTTGATAAAAAAAATTCCGAATATTTATTCTGTAATTTCTAAATTCGCAATACGCATCAAAGGTCCAGGACAAGAATTATTATGGCAAGATATACAAGTTTGGACTACATTTTTATACGCTTCCAACTGATTTGCCTTGGTCGAATTATTCAACGCTTTAACATTTTGAATCAATGCCAATGCAAATGGTTCAAAAGTACTATTTTTCATAGTCGCATCTGTGGGGGTAGCGGTCAATATTTTTGAATAATCTTTTTGAAAATCAATTTTCTTAGATTTGACAATTTTCGGTTTTACATGGTATAAATCACTATACATTTGATTCATCACCAATGCCAATTCACTACTTCCATTTGGATTTTTAATGAAATTATTTTGCTTTGGACTACAACTAAAAACAATGGAGATAATACTAAAAATGACTAAATATTTTTTCATCATGATTCTTTTTTACAAAGATATTTATTTCATGGTAATTTCTGCATGATGAAAGTCATTTCTATGATTGAATCGTAATTACCAATTTTCTATTTCCACCACGATTTCTAAACTCGCAGAGATAAATTCCTTGCCATGTCCCTAAATTTAAGTGTCCATCGGTGATAGGTATGCTAATAGATGTACCTACAAGACTTGCCTTAATATGAGCAGGCATATCATCAGGTCCCTCTAGTGTATGTGTCAAAAAAGGCATATTTTCTGGAACAAGT
>CAZOHX010000290.1:0-4519 GCA_964579315.1 uncultured Saprospiraceae bacterium | reverse complement strand
TATATTTATCACCAAAAATAAAAAAAACTATGATGAGTACTTATGACAAAATAAAAATGGAAGGAAAAATGGAAAACCAAACAAAGGTCATCGTCAATGGCTTCAAAAATGGTGCAACTATTGAATTACTAGCTTTACAAACAGAACTTTCTACAGATGAAGTCATTGCTATACTTAAAAACGAAGGTTTGATGTAGTTTATCACCAAAAATAAAAAAAACTATGATGAGTACTTATGACAAAATAAAAATGGAAGGAAAAATGGAAAACCAAACAAAGGTCATCGTCAATGGCTTCAAAAATGGTGCAACTATTGAATTACTAGCTTTACAAACAGAACTTTCTACAGATGAAGTCATTGCTATACTTAAAAACGAAGGTTTGATGTAGTTTATCAAATAGAAATGTCCGCCTATCAAATCGAAAGAGAAAGTTCAATTTTCAATAATTCGTTCAAAACAACTATAACAAGTAGCACGCCCTTCCCTACAGAATCCCAATAATGTCAAATTCATGTTTTCAGCACAACTGACCGCTAAAGATGAAGGAGCTGAAACCGCAGCCAAAACAGGAATATTTGCTTTCGCTGCCTTTGATACTATTTCAAAGGAAGTACGACCGCTTACGAGTAAAATCATTGCTTTTTCTATCTTTTTTTGCAAGATTAAATCTCCAATAACCTTATCGACAGCGTTGTGACGTCCAATATCTTCTTTTATGGATAATAATTCACCGTTTATATCAAATATAGCGGCAGCATGTGCCCCACCTGACATCAAAAAAGCCCTTTGCTTTTCTTCCATTTTAGAAAACATTTGATTCAATTGAAAAAGAGTAAGACTTCCTTTTTTAGTGATTATATTCCCATCTAAGCCAAGAGCATCGATATCCGTTTTCCCACAAATACCACAAGATGAAACAGACATCAAATTTCTATCAGAAAATACTAGCTTATCAAGGGCTTGAGATTTAATTATCACATTTGATTTTGTTGCTTGGTTTTCAGTATCAAATTGATGATGAATCTGAATTTGAGTTTCACTACTAATAACATCTTCAGAATGCAACAATCCACGAATCAAAGCATCATCATCACCAGGCGTTCGCATGGTTACGGTAAAAGGTTGATGATTGATGTTAATTTCTAACGCTTCTTCAATCAACAACGTTTCAAAAGTATTTTCAATACCATCTTTAGAAAATCGACGAGATTCAAAATTTACAACATCTTTCATTTATACTTTTTTATAAGAATCTACGTATCGAGCCCTTTTAGTTTCATGAATATCGTCAATAGTCACTAAAATTCCTGTTTCTTCTACTTCCCCAAAATCGTTATTCAATGCAGTTCCAAATGTTTTCATGGTAGAAGATAAATTCATATAACTATTAATCAATGGAGGAATATTATGACCACGCTCTCTTACAAATTTATTTAATACTCTATGAGCAGCTTTATATTCTTTGCCTTCAAACATAGGTCTAAAATGCTCCCAATCATAATCAAATCCCATTGGATTCTTAGCAACTACCAATTGATCATTATCAGGAAAAAAATAATTCATAAAATACAATAAAGCATCTCTCCCTTCTCGATTATAATCTGGATACATGGTCACCTTACCAAACAAGTATTTTATTTCAGGATTGTCTGAGACGATTGCACCTAGTCCATCCCAAAGATTATCTAAAGCGAAAATTCCTTGTCTAGCATTTTCACCTGTTGATTGATATTTGGGTTGTATCCAAGATCTGCCCAACTCAATGGTTTTTGGAAGATAATGTTTAATAAAATCGTCCGAAAAGTCAAAATAATGCAAAGTAGAAAGTTCAAATTTATCTTCAGATTTATTGTATGCATCCATACCTTTTATAAAACGATAGCCACCTACAATCTCATTTTCATCGGGATTGAAAATAATCATTTGTTTATAGCAATGCACTGAAGTATCGTATTTGTCAATATCAAAAGCATCTCCTGTTCCCCCACCTGCTTCTCGAAATGTCAACTCTCTCAAACGCCCAATTTCTTTCAATACATTAGGAGCATTATGATGGTCAATAACATAAATTTCGTTTTCTAATTTATTCGTTTTTCGAATAAATCTATCAGATGTTAATTCTTTTTTTAGAATCTCATTTTCTATTCTTGGTATTAAATCACTATACTCCATACTTTGCAAAAATACTAAGTGTTTGACTGAAATTCTAATTTTGATAAACCATTTTTTGAAATAGAGCGAAATTACGCTTGTAGTTGATATGCTTTTTCCTTGACCCAACTTGCCCATTCTAAATCTGATTTAGATTTATCAAAAGTTTCAAAAGGAATAGGCTCACCAAAAGTGATAGTAATGGTAGAATTTTTCTTTTTATACATTTCATCTGCCAAATACATCATTTCAATATTGGCTTTGATTCCTAATTTAGTTCTAAAATTAGACAATCTATAAAAGAATTTTGATAAATTTCCATCTACAAAAACAGGAACAACAGTTTTTTTATGTCTTTTTGCTTGAGAAATGAAGGTTTTTTTCCATTGCAAATCTTTGATTACACCATTTTTTTTCCTACTGACAAGACCTGCGGGAAATATAAATACCGCTTGGTCACTTGCGAACAATTCCATAACTCCTTTCAGCGATTCCTTGGCAGTTTTTCCATGTTTATTGACTCCTTGAAACATCATTTTTAGATTTTCAATATTGAGTAAAACATCATTTACAATAAACTTCATATCAGGACGAATCTCGTAAATTGCATGTACGATAGCGAGGGCATCCAATCCGCCCAATGGATGATTAGATGCAAATAAACACCCTCCATCTTTGGGGATATTTTCCAAACCAACAGCCTTTACTGTAATATTAAAATCTTCCACGACCGCTGTGCAAAAATCTTTACCTTTTTTATCTTTAAACCGAAACATGGCATCGTTGACCTCGACTTCATGAGTAATTTTTTGAATATAACGAATAATAAAACCAGGCATCCATTTCAATAATCTTGGATTTTTATCACCAATTACTTTTTCTATATCAATAAATTTCTTCATAGTATTCTAAATATTTATATTTTGAGATCTAACCGAGTCCCAAAGTCCTTCTGCGAAATTAAAATTTTAATAGCAAATGTGCATTTTTTTCAATGTTTATTCTTTAAAAATGTTAAAATTGAAGTTTTGCATATTAAAAAAGATAATTTTGAGTTAGATACCTTAATACAACAAAATTTCATGAAAAAAGCAATCTTACTCAATTTATGCTTGTGCCTATTTTTCTCTTTGAGTCAAGCACAAGAAAATAAGTTTTTATTAGGCATATCGTTAGGTCTCAATCAACAGAAACCCATAATCACCAAATCAAATTGGGAAAAACAAGGATTAGATGAGCTAAAAAATCTAGATGTTCATGCAGGATATGGATTTCAATTAGGTGTCAGTGGATTTTATGAATTGTCGGACAATTTCGGAATAAGATTAAATCCAAGTCTTCATTTTGCTGAATCATCACTTGATTTCACCGAAGTATTGGATAAAAAGACCAAATTCGTTTTTGAAGATATAGGTATCCAAATACCTTTGGCACTTGAATGGATGGCATCGAAAAATAAATACAAACCAACCATCTCAATGGGAGCATCCTACTTTAAAAGTTTTGTTTATACAGAAGAAAAAACTCCATTTGCACTAAAAACGGATGATATTGCCGCTCAAATAGCTGCTGGTTTCAAAATGAATTTCAGTTATTTCAATATCCATCCACAACTAATATATACCAGTGGGATGAACAATTTAGAGCAAATAAACCACAACATATACACAAGAGCTATTCAAACTTGGAAAAACCAAATGATCACGTTTCAAATTATATTTGAAAAATAAACATTTTTTTGAAAGATATTTTTCGTTTATTTTTGACTAAATGACATTTTTTTCATATCTTTGCACCCGTATTTGAAGGCTGTGACAAGTTTTCGATACATTTGAATAAAAATATCTAACTAAATTAAAAATAAACATATGATAGTTATCGATGTAAAAGATGGCGAATCTATTGATAAGGCACTAAAGCGTTACAAGAGAAAACATCAGAAAATTGGAGTGATGAAAGAATTGAGAAGAAGAAAAGAGTTTACCAAAGGTTCTGTATTAAGAAGAAAAGAGCTTTTAAAAGCAGCATATAGAAACGAAAAGTACGGACACTAGTCTTTACATTTAGTTTTATTGATTTTCAAATGATTTTTCATTTGGAAGGGCAATTCTGATTTTTGGTTGGGATTGCCCTTTTTTCGTTAATCTAATAATAAATGAAAAGAGCATACTTCAATTGGAGCGGAGGGAAAGATTCAGCCTTAGCACTCCATAAGGTTTTGGAGCAAAATGAATTTACAATTGAAAAATTATTCACTTCTTTAAGTCAGGAGTACCAACGTATTTCTATGCACGGTGTGAGATATAATCTTCTACAACAACAGTCTAAATCTATTGGAATCTCTTTGGATATTATCGAAATTCCAT
>CAZOHX010000289.1:0-4526 GCA_964579315.1 uncultured Saprospiraceae bacterium | reverse complement strand
GCACTATTTCCTCCTTTAAGCAAGGAAATGTGATTATAATCATCTACGCCTACCAATGCAAAATCAATGCCCCCATTCATAGGACTTTGAATAGGAAATCCATTCCATAAAACGGCTACATGACCATAGCCCGTTCCACGAATAGAAGGTGTACTCAAATTACCAGGACTTCTCTCCTTAATGAAAATACCCGTTTCTTTGGATAAAATCTCATCCAATGTTGTGCCTGAATAACTAAGAATAACTGTAGTATCTAACTCAAAAGCGGATCTCCCCTTCTCAAAATGATGAATATGAGAGCTCGTAATAGAAATCGGATTTAAATTCAGAGTTGTATCCGATTGTGCAAACAACATCAATGTACATCCCAGAAAATGTACAAACAAAAAAATCTGTTTCGTCATAAATCTATCTCAATAAGGTCACATCCCCCTTCAACACCTCATTACAAAAATTATCACCCAATTCTACTTGGTATAAATATACATCTTGAGATGCAGGTTTACCATTTATTTTTCCATCCCACCCCTTGTCAGGTACATCATTGTCATAGACTTTCTGTCCCCAACGATTGAATACTTGAAAACGAACTATCTGATCTGTAGTAATATCAAAATCATCACTTTTCTTAAAATTAAAATAGTCGTTCTTACCATCAGAATTAGGTGTAAATACTTTTGGCAAATAATCAGGAGATTCTTTTCCAACGATAATTTTATCCGCCATCCCATCGGCACAACTTGAAGAAGATGCCTTGACAGTCAATTTTGTAGGTGTGACTTTACTTGTACGTACTTGTGTTTCTACGCAAGGATTACAACCCACTATTTCTCCATCTGTAGCAAACCAGTTATAGACAATACCATCCATCGGGTTTTTAATACTTACATTCACAACAGCCCCAGGACATGAAACTGCAACGTCATTAATCTCAAATGAGATAGGATTTGTACTTGGGGCAAGTGGTATAGTTACCATACCATCTATACAGTAATCTGCATCTGTCGCCATCACGGTGACACTTGCAGGCGAATCATTAATTTTAATCTTAGTGGACAAACAATCCGTACATCCAACTATTTCACCATTGGTAACGGTCCAAGTATAAACAGCCCCAACTTCAGGATTTGCAATACTCAAATCAGCTATTCCACCAGCACAAGGTTGAAAACCAACCTTTATATCTACGGGGACAGGTTCCATATCCAATATGGATTCAAAGGTTCCTTGACCTGGACAATACCCAGTTTTAGTAACTTTCAATTTAGTATTTCCATTACCAGTAAGCGTGGCAATAGGATTTGCACAATCCACACAAGAGAAATCGGCTCCCATAGGCTTCCATTCATAGGTCAATCCAGTCAAAGGAGTGCCAGCGGTATCTCCTTCTTCAATCGCTTTCACCTGAATTTGTACTGTGTCACCAATGCATCCTTTTATATTTACAGGATCAATCATTACCTCCATAGTATTTAAAACAATCACATCAATTTTATCGGTCACTTTACAAGCTCCATTGGTTGTTTCTCTAACATACGTATAATTTCCAGGCTCATGTGCTGTCCAAACTAAATTGTACAAACTCGTATCAGGCGTACCGTCATTGGGTTCTACATGTGGTGTCCACAAAAATTGAATATTTGGAAAGTGACTTTGCTCATAGAAAGGAGATTGTAAATATATTTTTTGTCCTTTACAATAAGGTGGCATTTTGGGATTGACTACTTTAATAGTACGATCACTAGGCAAAGAATCCACTTGAATCACAATTGAATCCGTACAATCAGCCGTATTTGCTGCCGAAGCATAAAAAACCATATTATCGAGTGGAGTTAAAAATGTATCCACCATAGTCTCATTCATGAGAATAGAATCTAATCCTTCAGAAGAAGTCCAATGTACATCTCCCGCTGTGTTTTCCATTTCCAAGAGCACATTTTTAGAATCTCCTTTACAAAAATATAAAGTATCGCCTTGTGGAAAATGTGCATCATTAGGTTTAACCGTAATAGTAATTTGAAAAGTCTCATCACCTTCTTGCTTTTTTTTCAAAGTTGCAGTATAAGTAGTAGTCACCCGAGGATTGGCCGTCAAGTGAAAACAATCATCACAACTAAGTGAATCAGATGGCGTCCAAGAAATTTCGTCAGCATCAGACTGAATATCGATTATAGCATTGGACCAATCACAAATAGTAGCATCTCCTTGGACGATATTATATTCTATTTGGCCAAAAGACAGATTTATAATAAATGAAAAAAGGAAAAGAGGTAAAAAACGTTTCATTATATATTTATTTCGTTAATATTAAACTAAAAATAGTTAAAAAATCGGCAAAATTCAAAAGTATATAATATGTCTGTCATATCATAATTTCGGTCTGTTAATTTTATTGTCCCAATGTATTTTCAATTAAGCTCTTATTATAACATTGCAATCTAGCTTTCAATTGTTTCTCTAAACGAGCTGCTACATCAGGTAAACTATCCAATAAATTAGTAGTTTTCAAAGGATCATTTTGATAATCGTATAAAAATATTGATTTATGCCCATCAAATCTAAGCAGATATTGCGTATCGCAAATTTGAAAAATCCCCATTCTCATCATCGCATAATTGGTATCCACTGTATCCAACATACTTTGTCCAAATGAATGAAAAGGTAAATCATAGTGAAGCACATCTAAAACGGTAGGAATAATATCAATATGTTGAGCCAATCCCTTGTGTTTTCCATTAATTTTCCCAGATGGATCAAACAAAATAATAGGAGATTTATATTTCCCCAAAACAGTTTGATAAGGCTTACTAATACGAGGCCCCGTATGATCTCCTGTAATAATGAAAATTGTATTTTTATACCAATCAGACTTTTTGGCAATATCAAAAAATCGTTTCAGAGCAAGATCCGCATACAATACAGTTCGATAATGCCTATCCATATTTGGATATTTTTTTTCAAACCACTTTTCGACATTATAAGGATGATGAGACGTCAAAGAAAAGATGGTCGCAAAAAATGGTTGCTTAAATTTAGATAATTCCTTAGCAGTATATTCAAAAAATGGAATATCCCAAATCCCCCAATGTCCGTCATAATCTTTTGGATTATTATAGACTGATTTATCAATAAACTGGTCATAACCTTCTAGTTTTGCAAAAGAATCAAAATTCATAGAACCTTTATAACTTCCATGAAAAAAAGCAGTTTGGTAGCCTTTCTTTTTTAATAATCCTGCCATTGCATCCAATTTATTGGTTTGATAGGCAGAAAAAATAAATGGATCATACATCAAATGTGGCAATCCTGCGGTAATAGCCGCAATACCTTCCGTAGATCTCAATCCATTGGCAAAAGTATTTTCGAGATAAAAGCTCTTTTGTACTAAAGAATCAAAAAAAGGAGTATAAGGTTTGTGTTCAAAAAAACCCGTATATTCCTTGGAAAGACTCTCCATGATAATGAACATTACATTCTTATTTTGAAAAGGTTGTTTGGGTGTAGGATTATGATTCAATGTAAAAATTTCATCTAAATCTTCATCCGAAAAATAGTGTAATGGTTGAATAGTTCTTTGCTGAAATGAAAAAATCAAATTAATCGTCGTATTGGTAATCAGTTGATTTTGAACAGGATTGAAAGTATATTTAGCAGCATCGATGGGTGTTAATGGTCTTTTTTGAAGTCCTCCCCTTGCAGAAATTACACTTAAACCAATTCCAAAAATAAATATCAAAATTTGGACAAACCATCTCTTTTTTGAAAAATCCAATAAAACAATATTTCTAAGTCGAAATAAAGCCAAAATCATGCAAATCAATAAAAGCACCAACCACCAATATTCTAAAAAATAGTCTAAAATATTGGATTGATTATTTGAAAACATGAAAAAATCACTAAAAAGTGTTCTACGAGAAGCAAATTGATAATATCCAATGTCAATAATTTCAATAAAAAATAAAATCGAATTAAAAACTATGAATAAAACATTTAAAAATGATTGATAAAACTTGTGAATTCTTATAGATAAAGGTAATAATGAGAAGATAATCAATAAACCATTTGCATACGTCACCGAAACCAAATCAAATCTAAGGGCATAAAAGAATAATTTAATCCCATTCAAAAAAGTAAGATCATCAAAATAAGTGTAATTGTAAGCCAAAAATACAAATCTAATAAGCGTCATTCCTAAAAGACCCACACCCAACCTAAATAGCAATTGTTTTACGAAAATAAATTCAGATTTCCACATAAGGCAAAGATATATTTTTTTTGATAGGATAATTTCATCTTCCATAAAAAATAGAAAAATAAGTTGAATCAAAATCATAAAATTTATTTTAACTACAAACAGATTGATTTTGAATTAATTATACATTTTTTTTAAAAAATAATAATAAAAAATTGTTTTTTTAAAAATAGGTTGTATCTTTGCATCGCTTTAGAAAAAAAGGCATCATATCAAACGATTTGGTAGCTCAGTTGGTAGAGCATCTGACTTTTAATCAGAGGGTCCCAGAATC
>CAZOHX010000288.1:0-4534 GCA_964579315.1 uncultured Saprospiraceae bacterium | reverse complement strand
GATGATACTCTAATGTTGATTAAAATTTGCTAACTAGCGATAAGACAGACCCACGCCCTATCGGGCACGGGTCTGCTTATCGCGTCGGTCGTTAGCATTCATAAAAACAATACAATAGAATTTGTTTTACAAATTAAGAAACACACAATCAGAATAAATGTACTTAATCAGGTGAGATTAGTTTGGTATTCCCAAGTCGGATTATTTTAGCCGTTTAATTCTCTAAGATGCAAATATCAAGATTGAAGCTTAAATTTCACTGGTAAGTTAAATCGAACTCTCACCAATCTTCCCCTTTGTTTTCCAGGTAACCATTTGTTCATCATTTTGACTACTCTCAGCGCTTCTTGCCCACAGCCACCACCAATATCTTTCATTATTTTTGGATCTGTAATACTTCCATCTTTTTCGATGATAAACTGAATGACAACCATGCCTTCAATATAGTTTTCTCTTGCAATCGCAGGGTATTTGATTTTGCTATGTACAAATGATAAGAGTTTTGTATTGGAACACATGTTTTTATCATCTTCATCCAGACAGGTTTTTGAAAACAAGGGCATTTGTTCAACCACATCAACGATAGGATCGACATCGATTTCAGGTTCCTTTGGAGTTTCTATTTTTGGTGTTGGTTTTGCTGGTTTTTCGGGAGCAATGATGGTTGTTGTTTCATTTATTTCAACAGGTATTACTTCTTCGGGGATGAATTGCACATCATCATGAGTATCGTCTATTAGGTCAATAATCGGTGTGATTCTTTTAGTTACCTTGGGAATTGGAATGGGCTTGGTTCGTTCAAATTTAGGCGTTCGCACAACAGGAATGTCATCATCTAATGCTAAAATATTGTAATTTTCATCTAATTCTATAGCTTGATCTTCAAATGTTGTCCATTGGAAGGCTGCTGCCACTATTCCAAGAGAGCAAACAAGCCCAATTTGGAAAAAGGTATGATTAGATTTTAAAATATCAACTTTAGAATGTTTTTTTGATAAATAGTTGTTTGTAGTTGATGGATTTTTTAACAATTGTTGTTTTGCCTTATTGAGAAATATTTTATATCCAAAAATAATTGCTACAATAGAAGCAAAAAATCCCCCTACTATTTCGGTGAACATATGTCCTGAAATAGATAAATCTATCATTAGAAATATCATGATGTAATAATTTTAAAGTTTAGAAAAATAATTCTGATGTATTTTACAACAGAATAAAGGATTGGCCGCCAAACTTTATTATTAGATGTATGAATTCTTAATTTTGGTGTATTTATTCTTCTAAAAGATGCATTAATTCTGTGAAAGTCACCATTTTGGGGTCGAGTTTTAGACCAGATGCTTCTTTTAGATTAGCATCTTTTTTAGAAAAGAAATATTCATTATTCCCTTGTTTTGAAATGGAGATAATAGAAATGTCCTTGTCTTTTGGTATCTGAGATGAATAGAAACCATGCTGATCGGGGTTGTCGAGCATTGGGATTACCGCATTCATAGACTTGATTACAGTATAAACTGCTGTATTTTTGCTGCTGTATTGATTGGGTAATTCTATGGATAGTGATGCTTTTTCGTAATTAGGTAGGCTCGTTTGCAAACTTATCCATCCCATTTTAGTCAGCGTCATTTCAAAGCCCGAAACGGTTCCACCTTCGGTATCCCAAGCATTCAGAATCAAATTATTCATGTCCATGTCTTCTTCCCATAGAATACCATTTGGATGCTCTGTGCCTAAGAAAATATTGGTCAATCCCAAACTAGTACTAGATTCAATAAGTGTTTTAAATGATTTGTCATTAGCCAAAAATAGTTCTTCATTACCCGTTTTAGCAGTAATTTTGAATTGAATTATAGGTTGACTTAGTACGTCATTGGGGATAGAGTTGCTATTACAGCGAATAATATCACTAGACTTTTTTATTTCTAAAATATCGAGACTGATTGTCTTCTTTACAGGATTCCCACTTTTATCTACAAATGCTTTAGCTGGAATTTCAAAATAGGTTTTATTTGGAGTGGCAAAAATTGTTTTTTTAGAAGGATCTATTGCAAATCTATTGGCAATGGGTAACAATTGAACGAATAAAGCTGCCTTTTCATCAGCCACTTTCTTTTGATCCACAAATCCTAATTTTTCTTCTCGACAAGAAAAAGTAATTAATATCAATAAAAATCCAAGTATAACTTTTTGCATAGTATCAAATTATAGTCTAAATCTAAGTCCTAGTCGCATGCCAGTAGTAAAATTTCTTTGTGCAATAGGGTAGTCTTTTACTGTTAAGGATGTTAATGAGTAATTGAAATGTGGCTCCATCATCAACTGTGTACGATTTGTGATATGGAAGTAGGCACCGATGTTTGTTGCCCAACTTGCTCCAATCCAGTTTTTATAAACTTTATTATCATTTTTGAAAGTGGACCATGACTCACTAGGAGTAAGAAAATATCCACTTTTGTCAAAAAACAAGTTCATGTGAATTCCTGTATTTAGAGAAAAAGTAAAGCTATTGGCATCCAATTCATATCCAACCATTAAAGGAATGTCAAAGGATTTATACCTATTGTATTTTGCAATTTCATATGGCCCTGTAACGACACCTTCGTTCGTTTCCTCTGTATAATTCGGGTCGATGTATTCAAAAAAGTCATTAGTTTGTTGAAATGACAGTCCCGTTTTAAAGGTAATTCCAGTATAGTGAACCATTGATAATCTAACATTCATGGCATATGCGAAATGAAAACCTTCTGTATTTTCTCGAGCTTGGGCATATCCGTTATATTGATCGTCTTTTAATTTAAAATACTTTACGGTTCTATCAGGAGAAAATCCAAAATCTAGATAATAAGTAAAAGGATAATTTTGGGGTCTAATCCCACAAGCGAGTTCGGAAGATTTGCTCAGTTTTAATTTTTTATTAGTAGAATTAAAATGTGGCCAAGCAGGCAGGACACTTGAAAAGTTTTGGATTTTATTTTTCTTGACTGCATTGGATGTGACCCTATTGGTCGCATTTTTTAAAGAAATTTTATCAATTCCACCTACCTGATTGCCACTAAAATCGAGTGTTAAATTTTTATTATACAAGATATTTTTATGACTTGAAGAAGCATTATTAAATCCTTGATGGTTTGTCTTTTTGGAATATGTTGTTTTTTGATGTAAAAAGTGTTTTTTAGAGTTTATAGTCTTGGGAATTGTATTTTTTATAGAATTAGGCTTTGTATTTTCATTGAAAATATTTTTTGAATGATTTGTTTCTGACTGATTAGATAAGCTATTGTCAGCTATATCTTTATGGATTATCATTTTGTCATCCATTTGATTTTGAAGATTCTCATGAATAGGGGCTTTATTTTTAGAAGCATCTAAATTATTTTGATTGACCCAAAGAATCCCCCCCGAAGTCACCAGCAATGCCATAATGAGAATGGTCCAAATCTTAGGTGATTTTTTAGAGATACCTTTTTCTAACTCATCAATCGCCCGACGAGATTCTAGTTTGCTCCACAAGTCTGGTGAGACTGGAGAGTCAAAACTATTTATTTTATTTCTAATTTCTTTGTCAAACTGTTTCATGAATAACAAGATTGAAGTTTATTAATTTGTGATTGCAACATTTTACGAGCTTTGGCCAATTGTGAGCGAGAAGTACTTTCTTTAATTTCTAAAAGTTCTCCGATCTCTTTATGACTATAGCCTTCAATTGCATAAAGGTTAAATACTAATTTGTATCCAGTAGGTAATTTACCAATTATATTTATTAATTCATCGGCACTTATTTTTGAGATAATGGTTTCCGACACCCCTGGATCATGGTAAACGGCAATCCCAATATCTTCGTTTTTAAAACTACTTTTTTTAACGTGTTTTAATGCTGTGTTGATGACAATTCTCCTTACCCATCCTTCTAATGAACCATTTTGTTCAAATTTTGGTAAATTAACAAAAACTTTAATGAAAGCATCTTGAAGTAAGTCCTCTGCTTCTTCCTTATGCCGAGCGTATAACCGACAAACAGTCATCATTTTACTTGCATATTTTTGATATAGAGCCAATTCATAAGCTTTATCTTTATGCAAACAACCGTCTATGAGTTCTTTTTCGCTCACACTTGCTTTGTTTTTGTATAGTTCCTTTTATGTAGATGCCATCTGAATACGATTCGCTGCCTGAGAACTAGAAAAGTTGAAAATTATATATTGGGGGCATTGTGATATCAATAAATACTAGTTAAAGATAAGCCTTTTTGGGAGAAAAATCAAATGTACATAGACGGTTATCTGTTTTGGGTGAAAATTAAACAGATTTTGATTAATTGAGTCAAGCCCATCTTATCAATAGTCCGTTAAAAAAACTTGTTCATCGAAAAAGGAATATGAAAAGTATGCAACCCCCAACGGGGGTTAACCAAAAATAACCCCGAATGAAAATTCGGGGTCAAAAAAGTAGCACAATAGCGAACAACATAGCAAGTCCCGATGGAGTTCTATACACGAAACAACTTGGTTTACAAGTCATTCTGCGTCAAATTTTG
>CAZOHX010000287.1:0-4544 GCA_964579315.1 uncultured Saprospiraceae bacterium | reverse complement strand
AGAAAAAGTCCAAATCGGAGCACCATGTGATGATAAAGATGACAATACCATTAATGATGTGATTACACAAGATTGTGAATGTGCGGGAACAATAGTATCTGTAAATGATATCCAGCCCGTTTCTTATTTCAAAATTAATCCCAATCCAAATAATGGATTATTTAATTTAGAAATTGGATTTAAAATGGCAACTCATTCAAAATTAAAAATTTACTCTCCTCTAGGAAAATTAGTCCATTCCCAAGAATTTGATGCAAAAATCATCCAAAAGCAAATAAATTTATCAGATTTGAGTCGGGGATTATATTTTATGGAGATTGGTACCGAATATGGAAATGTGGTGAGAAAGGTTGTTATTGAGTAAATAGCGGAAATGGGGTTATTTGATTTGACTATTCTCTTGTTTTTTCGATAAAATAAGAGTAACTTGTGTTTATCTTATTAGTAACTCTAAATCCTATGAAAAAAATATTTATACCTCTATTTCTCCTATTATGTTCTAACCTTTTTGCTCAAACTAAATTAGATTTAGAATGGAGCCGAGTTACAGATATTCCAGGAGTACCCTTGGCTATTACTCAAAGTAATGATACGCTTTTTGCTTATACGAAGCAAAATATATTTTATAGTATTGATAAGGGTCTAGTTTGGGATTTAAAATATGAATCACATAGCACGAGTCGTGATATTTTATCTTCAAATGCTTCAAATGCTATTTTTCAAGAATCATATCTTGATGACTATAGTGCCAACCCATCATTTATGACATTCTTCAATGCCAATGGATGTCAACTAGAAAAGTATCCCAAAGCGATTGTGAATGTTGAACGAATTAGCCACTCAAAATCCAAAACAACTTTTCAAAACTATCTCAGAAAATTTCATTTTTTAAATGATGGTAGCTTAATTTATCAAATCGATAATTCAACAATAGTACCTGACTATATATACGGTAATGAAAAAGCAGGAAATATAGATTTTGTTTGGCAAAATAAAAATGGAACTAAGAAAATTCCACTTATTCAATATGATGAAAAAATTAATAATAATTATCCATATGGGTTTTATGGTACAATTTATAATAATACAGAGTCAATAAATAGTTTCAATTATGTCAATAATATTGTAGGACATCAGGATGAAAAATTTATTGCACTTTCAGATTCATTTTATCTTGAGCTTACGGAAGAATTAGAGATTATTAAGAAAATAAAACATCCACATAGTGAATTTGTTCATCAATACCACATGAACATAGTTGCCGCAGAATTTGAAAGTGTACCATCTGAAAAGATCTTTTTTGCAACTCAAAATCAGTATTTGTATAGTTCAGATGATCAAGGAGAAACTTGGAAAAGAGACTCATTTGAATTTGGAGAAATATTGAATTATTCATTAAAGAATGGGTTACATATCATCAAAACAAGTGATAATATCTTTTATTGTGATGATTTTGCTAATTTTAAAGCATTTCCTAAATTTGAGAATGATAGTTTAGGACCACTTGACTTTTATGTTTTCAATAGTTTTATTTATGCACCAAGTAAAAATGCACATTTTGCGTATCGTTCTTTTGATAAAGGCGAGACATGGGAACAAATAGTTCCAAAAGGAATTATTGCAGATGAGATTTCAAATTTGTTTAAATTGGATAAAACCATATTTGTTCAAGCATATAATGGGTTGTATCAACAAGATGATTCAGGATCTTTTGCCTACTCTGACATGAAAATGTACAGAGCAGGAGGTCATAGTCATTATTCAAGGTTTTTAATTTCTGAAAATCAATCTATATTTCAAATCAAAACTAAAGAAGTCTTGAAATATGACAAGATTAATGAAAAATGGAATGCTATTTTTGAAATTGCCCCAAAAACTAAATTGACATTAAATGACAATCTCTTTTATTATATTGAAAATAATAATAAATTACTTATTCGGGATGAAGATGGAAATTTGATTAAGAATTATGATATTCCTAATATAGACTTTAGAAACAATATTTTGGTGTATAAAGATACCATTTTTCTGAACAATTATCCTTCCCAACAGTATTATTCAGTGGACAATGGTCAATCATGGGTTCCATTTAATGGCGATGAAATACTATTAAAAGATGGAGATCCTAAAATGGTATTTATTGACGGAACATTATATGCAATCAATAATAAAATTTGGAAATATGAACAATTAGATCAAGCTCCTATCCAAATTAAAGATTTTCCGAATGCAAAAATTGAAAATTTAAATTCAGATTTTGGTGCAATTGGGTTTAAGCTATTTGATGATGATAAAAAATGGTTTTTAGTAGAAGATAATGGCGATTTATTTACTTTTTCTTTGCCTTTTACGAATATAGACTATTGGGATCGAGCTTACATTTTCAATAGTTTACATCATTCATATTCTGAGTCAATTATGGATACTTCACATCAAAAACTATGGCTTTCTTCTCGTACATCTGGACTTTGGGTTGCCCCATTTAGTAAATGTGATAGTTATTCTGGAATTGAATGTGACGATGGAAATATGAATACCATTTTAGATAAAATTCAACCCGATTGTAATTGTCAGGGGGTCTTTCCTGTAGAATATTGTAGGCAAAATGATTCAACGGCTCTTGCGTCAATTTACAAAAACTTAAACGGCAAAAATTGGATAAATCATTCTAATTGGCTAACAAAAAAGCCACTTGGAGAATGGTATGGAGTAACAACTAACGAAAATGGTTGTGTTATTTGTATAGACCTTGATGGGAATGCTGATTGTGAGTTTACTGAAAATGGGGGTGGAAATAACCTATCGGGGAGTCTTCCTAGTGCAATAGCTGATTTACAATTTTTAGAACAATTGCATCTTTCCAATAATTCTATTTTTGGTAGAGTCTCTGATGAAATGCTTGGAAAAAATCTTACTCATTTGTCTTTAGCCAATAATCAAATTTATCAATTCAAAATAGATTCTTCTAAAGAGTATCCATTGACTAACTTGGATTTAAGCCACAACAATATATATGATATTGCTATCAAAAATATAAACTTCCCTAATATTCGACAAGTGAATCTTTCTTACAATTTGCTTAAAAAATTTGATTTTGATTTCATTAATAGTCTAATTGAAAAATTAAATTTATCTCATAATCAAATTTATCAAGATATTCCTGCAAGCATAGGTAAGCTGTCGCAGCTTACTGATTTGGATTTGAGTTTCAATAAGTTGCAAGGCTGTTTTTCTCCGGAATTGCTATCTTTATGTACTAAAAATGTTGATTTTAATCAAAATTTGCAGCTGCCTTGGAATGGAGATTTTTCTAAATTTTGTCTTGGAGAATCTCAAATTGGAGCATCATGTGATGACCTTGATCCTGAAAATGAAAATGATGTTATTTTAGATTGTCAATGTAAAGGTGTCTATGATAGTACAATTTGTAGAGCATCTGATTCTATAATCTTGGCTACTTTTTACCAATCAACTAATGGTGATTTTTGGATTCATAATGAAGGTTGGTTATCCAATGCACCACTAAGCGAATGGTATGGCGTTCAGATTAACAAATATGGCTGTGTTTCTCGTATTGAATTGGATAGTAATAACTTAGACGGAAATATCCCGTCAACACTTGGCTCGTTGGAATCTCTGATTCATCTTTCGTTTAAATACAATCATCTTACTGGAGAGATTCCATCTGAATTGGGCCAGTTAAGCCAATTACAATCCTTAGATTTCTCTTCAAATGACCTTAGTGGATGTGTGCCTGAAAGCCTATTTTTTTTATGTGATTTGGGGAATAGATTAGAAGATTATCAAAAGCAGAGTAATTTGATAAAATACAAAAGAGGCTATAATTTCCAAGATAATCCCAAAATGCCATGGTATGGTGATATTGTTAATCTTTGCGATGAGCATTTAAGCCAAATCGGTGCTCCTTGTAGTGATGGAAATCGATTTACTCAAAATGATGTAATCCAAAGTGATTGTGGTTGCTCTGGAATAAAAATGGAAGATTGTACTGAAAGAGATAAATCTGTATTAGAAAAATTATATATATTAACAGAAGGTATAAATTGGAAGAGAAATGATAATTGGTTTACATCTAAGCCACTAAATACGTGGTATGGTGTTACAACCAATGAAAATGGTTGTGTTATTGGATTGGATTTAGATGGTGTAGCTGATAATAAATTTTCAAAAAATGGTGGTGGTAATAACTTGAAGCATAAATATCCTGATTTCATGTATTATTTGAATGATCTAGTGGATTTGCATCTTTCATACAATGATGCAACAGGGTTAAGATTTGATTATTTCTTTCCAAATCTTAAAAATCTTTCTTTAGTTGATTATAAGGATTCACTTTATATTGCAGACGTTCCAAAATTGAAATATCTCAATTTGTCAAATTCAAATTTTCATAAATATTCAGGATTGGATTTTGTACCTTATGGATTTATTAGAAAGATACGACATTTGGAATACTTAAATCTTGAAAATTCAGGTATAGATGGAGAAATTCTAATTCCAAATTACAAAAACCTAAAATATCT
>CAZOHX010000286.1:0-4556 GCA_964579315.1 uncultured Saprospiraceae bacterium | reverse complement strand
TTACCAAAAGTAACTTCTTCTATTTCTTGTTTCAATCTCAATTTTACACTATAACTACTTACAGGAAGATCTTGCACATTCAAAGAAATAGTATTTTTTCCTTGCGATAATTCTTGTCTTCCTTTCATAAATATCTTTCCAGTAAAATTAGACACATTATAAACCATCTCTCCAGAAGTAGATGAATTCAAATTAATAGTAAAAATCTTATCTGTGCGTTCACCACTAATACCCGTAATTATAAAATCATTGGGATTATCTCTTTCTACAGCGATACTGGTGGAATACTCAAAATCTCCAAAAGAATCAATAGCCTTTAATCTGTAAAAGACTGTATTTTCACCAATAGAAGGATCTAAAAAACTGTATTTCTCTTCACTATTAGTATTTCCTTTGCCCTCTATTTGACCAATTTCTTCAAAAGACATACCATCCAATGATTTCTCAATGCTAAAAGCTTGATTATCTTTTTCAACGGAAGTACTCCATCGTAATATATTTCCAATTTGCAATTGCTTTATATAAAGTTCCTTATTATAAGATACAGATGCTTGTAGTTGGAAGCCTATTAAAAATAATAGACAAAAAATGTTGAACGTTAAATTGTTTTTTGTAAATTTAGGAGTTTTCATGATAAATGTATTTGTCAATGATTTCGTTTTTACAACGATTTATACTTTAAATAATTTTTTAATATAAAATATCAAATATAATGCCAATCCACAAAAGATTTAAAAACATATATATTTTATTCCTAATTATACCCCTATTGGTATTAAATAGTTGCAATCATAGATTAAACTTATCCGAATATAAAAGTACGAAATCTACCTTTGCCGAACATGCCATGGTAGTCTGTGCTCATCCCCTAGCGGCAAAAGTCGGGCTTGAAATTTTGAAGAAAGGAGGCAACGCCGTTGACGCAACGGTAGCGATTCAATTTGCACTGGCAGTAGTCTATCCGAGAGCGGGAAATATTGGTGGAGGCGGATTCATGGTGATTCGCAATAATGACGGTACTGCTAACACCTTAGATTATCGTGAAATGGCACCCTCTGCTGCTTCAAAAGATATGTATTTAGATAAAGAAAAAAATATCATTCCAAAGCTTTCAAGCTATGGTCATCTATCTATTGGGGTGCCAGGTTCGGTCGCAGGGCTTATTGAAGTTCAAAAAAAATATGGAAAATTAAAAGATTTTTCTTTATTAATTCAACCTGCTATTGATCTAGCAAAAAATGGATTTAAACTCTCTATCACAGAAATCAATCGATTAAATAAATTTAGAGATGATTTTCTGAAATATAATGAAAATCCCAAACCGTTTGTAAAAAATGAAAAATGGAAGTTAGGAGATGTTCTTGTTCAAAAAGAATTGGCAAAAACGTTGAAACTGATTCGAGATAAAGGGAAAAAAGGTTTTTACGAAGGGATTACGGCTGATAAAATCGTAGCCGAAATGAAATCGGGAAAAGGAATTATTACCTTAGATGACTTGAAAAATTACAAACCTATTTGGAGAAAACCAATTATTGGGAAATACAAAGATTATAAAATTATTTCAATGGGTCCTCCTTCTAGTGGGGGTACTGCTCTTGTCCAATTGCTAAAAATTGCTGACTATTTCCCTTTGAAAGATTATGGGTTTCATACCCAAAAATCTATTCATGTTGTAGCAGAATCGGAAAGAAGAGTTTATGCTGACCGTGCCAAACACATGGGAGATATGGATTTTTATAATGTACCGTTAGATACCTTATTAATGGATTCCTATTTATTGGAACGAATGAAAGATTTTGACCCCGATCATGCGTCCAAAAGTTCTTCTATCCTTGCAGGAGATTTAGAATCTCAACCCATGGAAAGTTTTGAAACTACCCACACATCAGTAGTAGATGCCCAAGGCAATGCCGTATCGGTCACCACCACCTTAAATTCAAATTTCGGTTCAAAAGTAATCGTAAATGGTGCAGGATTTTTTCTGAATAACGAAATGGATGATTTCAGTGCAAAACCAGGCGTACCTAACATATACGGTCTTGTGGGTGCCGAAGCCAATGCCATCTATCCAGGGAAACGTATGCTTAGCAGTATGACACCCACGATTATTGAAAAAGATCACAAATTATTTATGGTCTTAGGAGCACCTGGCGGATCTACCATCATTACCGCTGTGTATCAAGTTTTCTTAAATGTCGCAACCTTCGGGATGTCTTTGGAAGATGCTGTCAATGCCAAACGGTTTCATCACCAATGGTTGCCAGATTTGATTATGGTCGAAAAAGGATTTGATCCAGACGTAGTACAACAATTGAAAGATCTTGGACACAAAATCAAGATTGTCAATCGAATGGCAGTTGTCAAAGCAATTCATGTATTGCCTAATGGACAATTAAATGGTGTAGGGGATCCGAGAAATCCAGATGATGATGCGGAGGGATTTTAATGAAAGGGTAACTATTGTGTCCACCTACTTAAATATTCCCAAAGAAAATTAATATCAATAGCACGACATAAAACACTTTGTAGAAATAACCTATAAATTACCCCAAATTTGTTACACACTCAAATAAAACAAAGAAGTTGAGTACAACAATTGTTACACTCAACTTCTTTTAATATTACTTATATTGCCGCAATAGCAGCTGCATAATTAGGCTCATCAACGATTTCAGAAACCTGCTCCGTATAAACAATATTATCATTCTCATCTAAAACGATAATTACTCTTGAATTCAAATTAGCCAATGGCCCATTCTCTATCATCAAGTTATTTTCTTTTCCAAAAGAACCATCTACAAAATCAGAAAGAGTCACTACATTATCCAAACCTTCAGCCCCACAAAATCTACCTTGTGCGAAGGGCAAATCCCTAGAAATACAAAGAACAACCGTGTTATCCAAAGAAGAAGCTTCTTTATTAAATGTGCGTACAGATGTAGCACAAGTTCCCGTATCCAAACTAGGGAAAATATTCAAAATTTTCTTTTTCCCAGCAAAATCTGCCAATGTTTTTGTTGATAAATCTTTAGCAACAAGTTTAAAATCTGATAATTTTGATCCAACGGGTGGAAGGTCTCCAATGGTTTTAAAAGGATTTCCCTTTAGCGTAATATTTGCCATAATAATGAATATTTGATTTTTAAAAAATTTGTCACAAATATAAAGAAATAATTATTTAAAAGAATGCTTTCAAATATTAATTCTACTTGAATAAATATGTGTTCGTTTCAGAATGTGGGAAGCATATCAATTTGAAAAAAATCTATTTTAAATATTTGTCATTCTAAAGCGTTTAATTTTTGTGTTCAATATTTTCTTTTCAGGTTATACAGCAAAACCGCATTTCCAACAATATTTCACAGAATCATATTTATATTTTCATCAAGTTTTCAGCATGATACTCAAAATTATTGTAGTTTTGCCGCTTATTTTAAAAATCGAGCATGGAATTTATCAGAAAAAGAATGACCAATGTCAGAAATGACATCTTATCGGGATTGACAGTAGCACTTGCATTAGTGCCTGAGGCTGTAGCATTTGCATTCGTAGCAGGCGTTGATCCATTGGTGGGTCTATACGCAGCATTCATGATTGGATTGATTACTTCCATTTTTGGTGGTCGGCCGGGTATGATATCAGGTGCTACGGGAGCCTTGGCGGTGGTCATGGTCACTCTTGTAGCCAAAGGAAATGAAATGGGAACACCTGGGGAAAATTTAGGGCTTTACTATCTTTTCGCTACAGTCATATTGATGGGTTTTATCCAAATGGCAGCAGGATTTTTTAGATTAGGGAAATTTGTCAGATTGATCCCCCACCCTGTAATGATGGGTTTTGTAAATGGTCTTGCAATAGTGATTTTTCTCTCACAAGTAGGTATGTTTAAAGAAAATGTAAAAGATGTTTTTGGCAATAATAAGATTAAAACAGAGTCGTCTTCCAAAAAATATGTCATCGAAGGAAATCTTGTTTCAGATATTAATGCAGGGATTCCCGTTTATAAAATTTCTAATGACCAACTGATCAATCTTAAAACCAATACACCACAATTTACTATCTCAGATAACCAAGTTTTCGATAATCAATCAAAACAAGTAGTTTTTAATATCAGCAAAGATGGAATTTACAACATTCATAAAGATGGAGTAATTAAGCGGTTTTTACCGAGCCATCAATTAATGATGATGCTTGGCTTGGTACTACTCACAATGTTTATCATGTGGGGATTGCCCAAAATTGCTCCAAAGATACCTGAAGCATTAGCGGCTATTTTGGTCGTTTCGATGATTGTGATTTTTGGAAAATTAGATGTAGCGACAGTAGGATCATTTATCCAAAGTGGCGGTGGAGACGGACTTAAAGGAGGATTACCATCCTTTCAATATGAAATTTTTAACAAGATTCCTTTTACTTGGGAAACGCTCCAATTTATTTTTCCATATGCACTTATATTAGCGGCAGTAGGATTAATTGAATCCTTAATGACACTCAATTTAATAGACGAAATAACGGACACACGAGGACGATCCAATAAAGAATGCATCGCCCAAGGT
>CAZOHX010000285.1:0-4557 GCA_964579315.1 uncultured Saprospiraceae bacterium | reverse complement strand
AATTACCTCCATTAAAATTAGTTAATTTTGAGTTTAATTCAGCAACAGTAAACTTTTCCAAGTTCAATTTACCGCTAATTTTAATCTTTTTCATAATAAAAACATTTAAAAATTAAAAATTTAATAAAACACAATCTCATCTCAAGATTGCTTCACTACAAGGTTACACCCCACCCCTGCCACTTTCTGTCAGTAAAGAAAATAAATCATAAAACTCAGAAAAACCACCAACCACATCCCTAGAATCTTTACCAAAAAAGCCAAATTTAAAACTTACTTCTGCATCATAATAGTAACTACATCTTTGATGACAATATTCGATGGGAGCTCCCATTGATTTCATAGCATTGATGAGTCGATAAATGTTTCGTTCTGAGATTTCTAATCTATTTGCTAATTTATCAGGACTTCCTGTTGCTTTCATTCTGATTAATTGGTCTAGGCGTTCTATTTGTTTTAATTTTTCTATTAAGGTCATGTTCTAATTATTGAGTTATTGAATGATTGATATACTAATTATTGAATGAGTGAATTATTAAATGCTATTTATTTAAACGTGTACCTATTATCAATTAATGAATTATTGAATGAATGAATTATTGAATGCTATTTAAACGTGTACCTATTCTAACGAATGAGTTCTAATAAATTATTATAAACTATGCTTGTACATGTCGCTTATGCATTCACTCACTCATTCAATCATTTGTTTCATCAATCATTCATTCATTGTAAATCAGATCCAAAAACTGATCAAATATCCGTTCCAGAATCGATCTATCTTCTGTAATTATTTCTACTATTGCGGTCATTTCGGGTTTAAAGGGTATTGTATCATTATAGTTTGTAACAATCGTTTCGTTCAGATTTATTTTAATTTCGTACATGGGCATATTGTTTTTGTCGAGTTCGGGTATCTTACTTATAGTTGTTACTACAGATTCTATTGTACCGTATTGCTTAAATGGAAAAGCATCGAATTTTATGATTGTTCTTTGTCCTTTTTCGATTTTACCAATGTTTTGAATGGGGTAGATAGCGGAGATATATTTATCTGTATCAATATTTGGAACAATATGACCAATCACTTCTCCTTGCTTGACGGATTTTTTTTCTGCCAATCCACTATGGTAGTTAATGATTTTTATAATTTATTAGTGTAAAAATTATTCTTTAAACATAACTGAAATTTACATACAAAAAAGTAATATATTACAAACATAGCACAAACTTCAAACAATACAAAAATAAATACGATTTTTTTACTAAAACACGTCTTACGGTTACTAAACTTTTATACAAATGGAAATAAAATGCTGGATTTACTTTTTAAAATAAATTTGACTCCTTTATTGTGATTAACCCCTTATTTGATACAAAAACGGTGTCTTTGTCTTTATATTTCATTAGAGTGTGTGACAAAATGTGGGAATGTCGGATAGTGCCGTAGCTACGCTACTTATCTTTTATCCATTGCCCTTTGGGCTATGGATATTGCCGTGGCTTTGCCACTTTAACGTTTAGATGGATTATTAAAAAAATCACAATCTCCCACTATTTGTCACGCACTCAACTCATTATTTACCCAATCATAGAGATGATTTTTAAACGTAAAATATCGGCAGAGCTACACATCTGAAAAAAAGATCAAAATCGAAAACCACTCATCATACTACTTCTATTAGATTTTTAGCCAACAAGATGTCTATTGTTGTTTCTTCTAAATAAATAATTCAATAAAAAGATTCAATTATAGAATATAGTCTAAACTGATGGGATTCTTTTCCCGCACCAATTTCTGATAACTGCCTAATCCCCCTGTTCACTATAATTACGAGAATAGAAATTTGGCTATTTATTTAATCTTTAGCAAAAAAAAGATGGAACAACTTTCGTCATTCCATCTTACTATTTTTATATTTATAGTAGTCCTACTTAGCCAAATCTCCACTCATTTCCATACCCCACTCCGCCAACTGCTCATCCGAAACAGGCGCAGGTGCATCAATCATCACATCTCTACCTTGATTGTTCTTTGGAAATGCGATATAATCTCGAATCGAAGAATCTCCATTCATCACGGCTGCCAATCTATCAAATCCAAATGCTAATCCACCATGCGGTGGTGCCCCATATTCGAAAGCACCCATCAGAAAACCAAATTGTTCTTCAGCTTCAGCTTTTGTAAATCCAAGTAAATCAAAGTTTTTAGATTGCAATTCACGGTCATGGATTCTGATAGATCCACCACCGATTTCGGCACCATTGATGACCATATCGTAGGCGTCTGCTTTCAAAGATTTCATTGTTTCATGATCTCCGTTTAGCATTCTTGAGATTTCTTCTTTCTTTGGAGAAGTAAATGGGTGATGCATGGCGTGGAAACGACCTGACTCTTCATCCCATTCCAAAAGCGGAAAATCTACTACCCAAAGCGGTTTATAATCTCCTTTTTTCATCAATCCCATTCTGCGTCCCATTTCCAATCTCAATTCATTCAATTGCTTTCTAGTTTTGTCTGTTTCTCCTGATAAGATGAACATCATGTCTCCTTTTTTCGCTCCTGCTTTTTCCATCCATGCTTGTAAATCTGCATCAGAGTAGAATTTTCCGACAGATGATTTTATAGATCCATCTGTGTTCCATTTTACGTACACCATTCCTTTGGCACCGATTTGTGGTCGCTGCATCCATTCTGTCAATTTTTTGATGTCTTTATTGGAATATTTGTCTGCTTGACCTTCGGCATTGATACCCACCACTACTTCTGCATTATCAAATACAGAAAATCCTTTATTTTGAGCCAATTCATTTAAATAAACAAATTTCATATCAAAACGAAGATCTGGTTTGTCCGAACCATATTGCTCCATGGCATCATCATAGGTCATTCTTGGGAAATCACCCAATTCGATATCCAAAGTGGATTTAAAAAGATGTCTTGTCAATCCTTCAAACGTATTTAAAATTTCTTCTTGAGTTACAAATGCCATTTCGCAATCTATTTGTGTAAACTCAGGTTGTCTATCCGCACGTAAATCTTCATCTCTAAAACACTTCACGATTTGGAAATATTTATCCATTCCTGCTACCATCAACAATTGCTTGAAAGTCTGTGGGGATTGTGGCAGGGCATAAAATTGTCCTTTATTCATTCTGCTAGGTACTACGAAATCCCTTGCCCCTTCTGGAGTAGATTTGATTAAAAATGGCGTTTCTATTTCTACGAAATTTTGGTCAGAAAGATATTTTCGCACTTCAATACCCAATTTGCTACGAAAAACGAGATTATCTTTCACTGGATTTCTACGGATATCCAAATATCTATATTTCATGCGAATATCATCGCCACCATCTGTTTCGTCTTCAATGGTGAAAGGTGGTGTTTTTGATACATTTAATATTTCCAAGTCATTGACAATGATTTCAATATCTCCTGTGGGTCGATTTGGATTTTTGTTGCTTCTTTCGTGTACAACACCTGAAATTTTCAAAACATACTCCCGTCCCAATTTTCTAGCTTTTGCACAAAGATCCGCATCTACTTCCATATTAAACACCAATTGAGTGATACCATATCTATCTCTCAAATCAATAAAAGTCATTCCACCAAAATCTCGACTTGCCTGTAGCCATCCACTTAAAGTTACTTCCTTACCTACGTCGCTTATTCTTAATGCTCCGTTGTTATGGGTTCTATACATTGAAATATTTTTTAATAAAATAAATAATTAATGTTCATTGACAAATTTCCTTTTTAGGGATTTATCAAAGAACCATAATGAAAATTGCAAAATTACGGTATAATTATGTAATATGCACATCATTTGTATTATACCTTTGTGAATTGTGCTTAGTTGCTGAAAATAGTGAGTTTTTTTGTAAGTTGAGTCTTTACAGTTTTTTGAAATAAGTTGGGCGGAACGGTATTATGTCAAAATGACACATTGTTTACAAAAAGATATGACAAAAAAGCATCGGACTTGATACAAATCAGTAGAAATGACTTATTTTTGAGTTTGGGGCATAATTTGATTAGAATATATTGTAAGGAAGGATTTAGAATGGACTTTAGAATTTGCTTCCTTATTAAAATAAAATTAGCTAAAGGTTACAACTAAAAAAAAATAAAAATATGACATACGATAATTTCACAACTAAAGCCCAAGAAGCAATCATGCAAGGGCAAAAAATCGGAAAAGGATATGGTCATCAAACGATTGATACCCCACATTTAATCAAAGGGTTATTGGAAACTGATGAACAGGTAATATCCTTTTTATTGAAAAAGACGGGTGTAAATATGGTCACATTGCAAAATGCCATTGATGAAGCCATCAAAACCTACCCAAAAGTAGAAGGTGTTGACAAACAATATTTGTCAAGCGACTCGAACAAAGCATTGAGTGCTGCCAAGAAAGCAATGAAAGAATTTGGAGATGAATTTATTTCATTAGAATTAATTCTTTTAGGAATTTTAGAAGGAAATGACAAAGGAGCAAGAATATTAAAAGACAATGGGGTTACCCGAAAAGGGTTGATTGATGCCATTAAAGA
>CAZOHX010000284.1:0-4561 GCA_964579315.1 uncultured Saprospiraceae bacterium | reverse complement strand
ATTTCATGGTCCAAGTTTGATGAGCATGAGCTTGGAAGACACTACTTGTCCTACAGATGCTGTTTTTGCGGCGAGTAATCAATTGAATGGAAAAAAGATAATCATCCAAGAGCGAGAATTAGGACATGATACGCATTATTTTTGGGCTGGGCGATTTGAATTTTTAAAAAATTATTTCACTATGGTTCCTCCAACACCCTTTACGGAAACCAAAAAAGGACACTTTATCGATGTAGGTGGAGATTTATCAACTACCGTTGGAAGTTCACTAAACTTATCAGGAATTATAAAGTTTGAAGATGTGGCCAATACTACATTTCCTGTAAAATGGTCAAAAAATAGCGGTCCAGGAAAAGTAACCTTTTCTAATCCGACATCTCGAATGACATCGGCTCTATTTTCCAAAAAAGGAGATTATACCATCAAATTTGAAGCGATTGATGATACTTTACTTGAGGATGAAACGGATCAGCGTAGGGTAATTATGATTGATTATTTGAAAGTGCATGTAAATTAGGAATATCTCTTGCTTTTTTTATTTTTGACAGGCTTCCCAACGCGGACAATCTACCAAATGGTCATTTACCATGCCCACGGCTTGCATAAAAGCATAGACAATGGTTGTTCCCACAAATTTAAATCCCCATTTTTTTAGAGCTTTTGACATAGCATCGGATGCTGGGGTAGAAGTAGGTACATCTTTGATTGTTTTAAAATGATTGACAATGGGCTTGTGGTTTACAAATTGCCAAAGAAAATCAGAGAAACTCCCCCATTCAGATTCTATTTTTAGAAAAGCCTGAGCATTGGTCACTGCGGATCGAACTTTTAATTTATTTCTAATAATCCCTTTATCTTGTAACAATTCCTCTATTTTTTTTTCATCATAAAGTGCCATCTTTTCAGGATTTAGTCCATCAAATGCTTTATAATAATTTTCTTGCCTTTTTAGAATTGTAATCCAACTCAATCCTGCTTGAGCTCCATCTAAAATAAGTTTTGCAAAAAGATCCTGACTATCATATGTCGGAACACCCCATACTGTATCGTGATAGTTCACATAAATCGGTAAATCGCCACACCAAGGACATCTATTTTTCATTTATTTAAAATTTGCAGCGAATATGCACAAAAAATACTTATTTCAGGAATCTTTTTTGATAAAATGATGTTTCATTTATTCAGAGAGTTAATTCTATGCAATCACCACGTACTAAATATTCTAGTTTATATTCAGCCTTCAAATCTATTGATGGCCATAACGAGTATCGTGAGATTATACGATTTGTACGATATCATGAAAAAGATATTTCTTTACTTGAATTTTCTGAATATTTTGATTTGATGGTTACTTTTTGTGATGCACTATTTGAAGTAGGTAATTATCAAAGATTTTTATTTTATGTAGATGATTTGATAGAGTCGTCTATATTTAATAGTATAAAAATTTATAAAGGAGAAAATATTTTTCAAAAACTCCTTTTTCGAAAAGCAGCGGCACATTATCAACTCAACAATTACAATAAGGCAATTTATATTATCAAGGAATTGATAAAAATAAATCCAAAAGATCAGTTAAATCAGAGATTTTTGTTCAAATGCTATAGAAAAAATATGCCTATTCAAAAAAAACTAAATCGCTCCATCGCAATTCTTCTTTTCTTAATAGTTGGGTTGATTACAGGGTTTGAATTATTGATTGTGCGTCATTTTTTTAATGATTACGTTTTTCTTTTTGAATGGACTAGAAATATTCTTTTCTTATCGGGATTATTGATTTTGATTTTTGGAGATGGCTGGCATTATTTGCAGATTAAAATGAAAATTCGGCGATTTGTTCAGGGGTTGGATAAGTGATTATTCAAAATACGTTTACTAAACTTTAAAAATTTAGAAAACGTGTTCAAGCACCCTAGCTTAAAATCAAAAGGCCAAGAGAACCAACTCTTGACCTTTATGACCATATTAATTACCATTAAATATTGAGTGTTTTACGCATCATTTTCATCATCACTTTCTTTCTCTCCAATCGCACCCTGTCCAGTATTTACATAATAAACAGACTTGTCTGGCTTCATTGGACGACTAAACCAATAAGGTCTTCTCAATCCACCAGGTCCTGGAGCAGGTCTTGTCATTTTCAACCACTCTTTGTAGTTTTCAAATGATTTTTTTGTATCAACGAAGATATCTCCATACTTTTCATCTGGGCCTGGCACTTCGATACGTACACGTTGATACCATGCATGGTGACCACTTACGGGATCTGGATGCACTGCGTGTGTCATATTTTGGTGTACACCACCATCCGTCCAGAAGATTCTTGAACTATCTGCATCGTCTGATTTAAATGGTGTAATTCCTTGAATGGTTTGCATTTTCCATCCGCCATTTCCATCTTCTGTAATGGATACTGTATTGGTTGCCCATCTATTTCCTTGATCTTGCTTTCTTCTCCATCTTCCGATGTGGTGAGAACATGCTACTACGCCTGGCTTCATCGCTTGAGTTACCCATACCTTATCTATAAAGTATCCGATATCGGTATTCAATTTCACAAGGTCACCTGTTTTAAAACCAAATCTTTCTGCTTCTTGTGGATGCATCCAAATTGGATTTCTATTGGAGATTTCTACCAACCATTTGGCATTTCCAGAACGAGAGTGAATCAATGTCGGTAATCTAAAAGTAGGAACCAATACATATTCTCCTTTTTCTCGATCTAATACATCTTGATGGATATGACTCTTCACGTATTTTGGAATCGCATATTCTGGCCATTTCCAATCTACCATCGTCTGAGAGTAAAACTCATTCTTACGAGTAGGTGTTGGGAAACCAACATAAGCGATATTATCCATCATGATTCCAATGTCTTTTCCGTTTTTACGAATTACTTTTGATTCTGGATCGACTGTACTTCCTTCCAATTGTTCAGGAGTAAGTATATGTTCATTCTTCATGTAAGAAAATTTCTCAACTTGGAATGCTCCAAACTTACGCATGTACTCCAATTCTGCAAAATTTCCAGTAAATCCATCTGCTTTTGCAGCTTCTGGCAATCCTTTGATTCTTTCGAATATATATTGATAATATTCGTCAATATTGATTTTCTTGCCTGGTCTGTATGGAGAATGGAAATGTTTACGGATACCCATATCATCTTCTTTGTCAATTCGCCATGACAATTCAATCCAAAATTCATCTTCTTCCCAAACTTCTCCTGGGTTTACTTCGTAGGTAAATTCTACCGTTTTACCCGCTCTTCTAGCAGCTTCTCGAAGTACAGGTTGTCTAAATGCAACCCATTTTCCACCGTGAGTGGCGTAACTGTTGATATCATGTCGCTCTGCTGAATGTCCCATCGGCAAGACATAATCTGCCCAAAATGCGGTTTCATTCCAAGTAGGTGTCATCGCGACATGTAGTCCAATTTTACTTTCATCTTGAAGTGCTTCTATCCATGAGAAACCATCGGGATAGGTCCAGACCGGATTGAATACTCTTGTGAAATATACATCTAATTTTCCACGACCTTCTTTCAAAAAGTGAGGCAACAAGAAACTCATTTCAAACATAGATAATGGATACTCATCGGGATAATGTAACTCGTTCCAAAATTTCTGAGCGGGTGGTACATCGAAGAATTCAGGTTTGAACTTACTCCATGAATTTGGAGATGTTCCCCCTACTTTCCCTACACTACCTGTGATTACATTCAAAAAGTGAAGGGTTCTTGATACTGCCCATCCTCCTAAGTTTCCGATGGAAGCGGATCTCCAAGTATGTGTTGCAAATCTTTCTCCTGCTTGACCAATTTGACGAGCTACGTCGATAATCATATCAACTTTTAATCCACTCTCTTTGGCAGCAAACTCTGGTGTAAATTCAGCATATTCGTCTAGCATTGCTACAATATAATTTTCAAATGTAACCTCTAGATCTTTTCTCATATTTTTAAGGTAATCTTCCCAGTTTACCCATTTTTCCATGTATTCTCTGTTGTATAAACCTTCTTCTAAAATAATTTTAGCAAAAGCTAATAAAACAGCTGCTTCTGTACCAGGATAAGTTGGCATCCAATAATCCGACATACTTGCCGTATTGGATAATCTTGGATCCATTGTTGCTAATTTTGCTCCTTTCATTTTCCCTTCGATAATTCGTTGAGCATGTGGATTAAAATAGTGACCACTTTCCAAGTGAGCAGAAATCAACAAAATGAATTTCGCATTGGCGTGATCTGGCGAAGGACGATTGTATCCATACCACATATTGTATCCTGATCTTGCTCCACCCGAACAGATGTTGGTATGAGAATTATGACCATCTACGCCCCAAGACTGGATGACTCTGTTGGTGTATCCCTCATGTCCTGGACGACCTACGTGATAGGCTATTTCGTTATTTCTTTCCTCTTTGATTGCTTTTTGGATTCTACCTGCGATATCATCCAATACTTCATCCCAACTTACACGCTCCCATTTTCCTTCTCCACGCTTTCCCACTCTTTTCATTGGATATAGAATACGATCTGGATCTGTGATTTGATTAATGGTTG
>CAZOHX010000283.1:0-4567 GCA_964579315.1 uncultured Saprospiraceae bacterium | reverse complement strand
AATACGCCATTTTCATAAAAAACGACCTTATTGGATGGAGTTTGTAGTAGTTTCAGGTGGCGCACATTACGGGCAATTGTTTTGATTGCACCTGTTTTAATATTTTGTATGACTAAATTACTCTTTCTCTTTTTTCCGGAGTAATCATGGGTGATGTAATAGACGTTTTTGCTGTCAGCAGAGAAGTGTACATCCAAACCCGCGGCGATGGCTTGGGTTAGGATGGATACCTTTTGTTGATGGGTGTCGTATATTTTAAGGCCATTACCCGATTGACTCGTAGTAAGTAATAAGCGACCGTCAGGACTGTATTTTGAGTTAAAATGGTCGTTTTTTAACGCGTTTATTTCCACGGGCGGACCAACAGTGAAAATTTCCTTAGAGGAGCGTTGTACGCATGATGAAAAAATCAAAACCAGCGATATAGCCAGAAAAATAAGACGTCCATTTTTTTTCATAATCATATTAGGTGTGATTTTAGTATTAATTTTAGTAGGCTTTTTCGGAGTGGACTCAATTTTCATACTTACTGCTATTTCGACTATTATTTTTCTACGTTGTTGTGTTTTCGTACATTATTTCCCATTTTGTTGATAGTGTTCAAAGGCGTATTTTTTTTACCATTTTTGGCTTATGCTGTTGGCTTTTTTGAGCAAATTTCAAATGTGTATAGCTTTCTGGCTTGGAATATTCTTTTTCTAATATTTCATTTATTTGGTCAATATAAATTTGTCTTTGTTTTTTTTTGAATTTTTTAAATAAGCCTAGAATTTGAATCGTTTTTTCACTATTGAGTAAGGATAAATTTAGCATTTGTGCTTTATTCAAATCATTTGGCTCAAATTTCTTTAACCCATTTCCGTACTCTCGTCTATTATCACTAAATATTTTTTTTGCAATATCTGTTAGCAAATAAGCAAAAAGTAAATCAGGGTTAATCTTGGAGAATAAATCTGACTGTTTCAAATAGACACAATGAAAAGTTGTTAAATTAGATATTTGGGCTTCATTTCTAATGAACTTCAATCCGTTTCTATTAAATACTGAAACCCAAATTGGAGCAGGAGGGCGGTTTTCCAATGAATACCATATTTTTCTGCTTTTGGTTAAATATTTTTCGTTTACACCTTCTTCAATTCCTTTTTTAATATATTTTTCTACTGCGCCATTTTTAGATTTCAGTGCATCAAAAAGATAGACTAACTCGTCATTTTGTTCAAGTTGTTGGAAATCTTTTTTCGTAAAAAATACGCTACTCACATCTTTTGCGCGACAAATGCAGGGAAGTAAATTATCGGATTTAATAGAATGTTTTTTTGCTTTACTTGGTCTAAACGTAAAATAATCGTTTGCTCCAGTTGCAATTCCTCTAACCACTTTTGCATAATTTGAAAATGGAACCAGGTTTTTGTATTTATCCGAATTTTGAATTTGATAATATTTACGCCATTTAATATTTGGGTCTAAATCAGAAGGTTTATATGTAAACTCTCCTTTTAAATTTGGATAAGAATTAATATAGTCCCTTATTCTTGTCAAATCTGATTTTGATTTGATAGTCGAAATATTAATTTCTTTGTCATTATTATCTTTGGCTAATAAAAGAATAGATGCTGTAGTTAAAGCGTCATCAAAAACATTTTCTTTAAAGTCAATTACAAACAAATGCCTTAATGTGTTTGTTTTAACAAGGTATTCTTTAACTAATTTACCATAATCAGAATTCAGAAATTCAGAAGGGATAATGTAAGCTATTCTGCCATTAGGTGCTAATTGATAAATTGATTTTAAGAGGAAAAGACTGTACAAATTCGTAAAACCATTAAATTTAAAATTAAGGCGGTTTTCAATTTCTTTTAGAATGCTTTTATTGTCATAATCGTGAAATTTAAAATAAGGAGGATTGCATATAATTCCATCATATTCATTTGACCAATCATTAAACATATAATCTTCAAGATTTAAATAAATATTGGCGTTTTTCTTGAAAAATGATTGAGCCTCTTTAAAAATGGTTTCATCAACCTCAAAACCTCTAATGTTTAGAGTAGGTCTTTTTTTGAGAAGTTTCCTTGAAAAAATACCTAAACCAAAGGCAGGTTCTAAAACTGTCTTTAGTTTCTTGTTTCCCATTAACCAATCAGTCATTAAATCAGCAATAGTTTCAGGGGTAAAAAATTGAGCAAATTTTTTACGATGGGAAAGATTCGTTTTGTCGATATATTTTTTTTCTAATACCATTTTCAAAAATCAGTTATATTTAACAATGACTTTAGACTATCTATATCTAAATAGGCAGTGCCTTTTTCAAAACTAACATAAAATAATAAACGACCTCTTCCCATTTCTCTCCTAACACTTTTATGCTCAGGTTCTATAATTTTATAAGCAACTTGATTGGTGTTTCTAGTGTTAATTTTAACCGTAGTTTTATTCTGATTTTTTATGTCTTGACTTATTTCATAGTAATCGCCTTCTTTCTCTGGCTCAGTTAATAAGGTCAAAATATTCTTAAAAGATATACCATAAGATTTATCAAAAAATACTTGAAAATAATAATGAGGTACATTGAATGTTTCAGCCCATTTATAGACAACTTTTATATCCTCAATTTTGGGCGTTATACTTAAATAATCTCTTTTTTGTACAATAACAATATGCTCTTTCAATTCTTTGAAAAGAAGTGATAACTCTTGCAATCTTTCTGTTGCTTTCCAACTTGGTCTTCTAAAACTTATTGAAGTTATAGTTTTCGAATTAATACTATTTAGAATATCAATAAAATGCTTTTTCTTAGGATGTTCAAGTAAATCTGAATACTCATCAAGGATTTTATTTTTTATTAATAACGCTTGTTCAAGATGTGTTGCAGTTCTTTTCTGCATTTCTTGTTCATACTTATTTATCAGAAATGCACTTGACCTGATTTCTAATCCTGCAACGGCCGTTTTTACATAATCAGTTATTTCAGAATGTGGGATATTACTAATGTCGTAATCAAGATTTGTGTCGAAATCTTCTTTTTTGAAAATGAGAAGGTCGGGTCGCTTACCTATCTCATCTAATTCATCCTGAAAGGCATTATAGAATCTGTCAAAACCTTTTTCTCCTGCAACTATATCGTCTGATTTCCCATATCTAACGGCTACATAGTTTGCAGAAGTTTCATTAATTGCTCTAAAAATTAAATCTTCTGCCCAATCTCCCTGTTCTTTGTTGGTGATAAACATGGAGGATGCTTGAGTAGGAGGTGAAGTTCTATCTCTTGGAAGTGAAAAATCAACTATTGTATGGGGAATTAGTTTTGTTAATTCCCTTAATTCATTAAAGTAGGTCATATATTTTTTCCGTATTTAATTTCTTGTTCTGCGACCTTTAGAACTTTTATTGCTTGACTTTCATCTTTGATTAAATCATACACCTTATTTGCGAGCCAAAGTGTTTCCAAATCTGTATAAGGAAAATTGAAAATTTTACTAATTGTAGCTAAATGTTCTCTTTTAAGCGTTTTTTGATTTCGTTCGACCTTACTTAAAAAGCCATCACCAACTTCAAGTTTTGATGCCAATTCTCTTTGTAACATATTTTTACTTTCCCTTAACTCTTTTATTTTCTGCCCTACTGTCATTGTACCTTTTTTGACTTGACTAATTTTGGTCAAATATACAATAATTTTTTCGTTTTTAGTCTCAGCACTGGTAAAATTTTACTTTTTTATCTTTTTAGTATAGGAATTACGTGTTGAAAAAAAAATGAGTAGGCGAAAAAGAGCAAGTTTAATATGTGTGTTATTTAGTTCTTAAGCCACTAGTGGCTGGAATATAATTTTAAAAAAAAGACCAGCCAGCCTACTGTTTTTTTGCTTGTAAATCCAAAATATTCCCCATTTCATAACAGGTCCGACATCGGGGTTCATAGGTTTCTTTTTCGCCTAAAACAACCGTTTCGCTATCGTTAATTTTCCGGTAAGAGTGTACTGCTAAATTACCACAATGTTGACAAATAGCATGGACTTTAGTGATGTATTCTGCCATGGCGAGCAGGGCTGGAATCGGACCAAAGGGTTTGCCGGTATAGTCCATATCAAGTCCGGCAACGATTACCCGTATGCCTTTCATGGCCAATTGTTGGCAGATGTTGGGTAGGTTCATATCAAAAAATTGAGCTTCATCAATTCCTACTACATCCACACCCTCCGTCAGTTCAAGTAATTTGGATGAATCGTCAATGGGGGTAGATAATATGTAATTGGAATCGTGAGAGACCACCTTGATGTCATCGTATCTGGTGTCGATTTTTGGTTTGAAAATTTCTACTTTTTGGTTGGCAATTTTTGCGCGTTTTAAGCGTCTAATTAGTTCTTCTGTTTTTCCGGAAAACATGGATCCGCAAACGACTTCTATCCAGCCACTTCGCTGCCCGTTAAAATGTGGTTCTATAAACATATATTGTCGAATTCTTTTGAAAAAATGTCTCCCACAAAAGTAATCAAGTTATTTTAGGAGACCCTAATTTTCGGGGTTTATTTTTGGGGTAGTGTATCAAATGTAATGCTGCGACAAAAGAG
>CAZOHX010000282.1:0-4569 GCA_964579315.1 uncultured Saprospiraceae bacterium | reverse complement strand
TCAATTAACGAAACAACAACGTTTCATTAACATATTCCCAAGTAAATATCAACCATATTTGCAATATTGATTGCAATGATTATCTTTGCGTAGAACAACCGTTAATTAATAAAAAGAGCGATTATGAGTTTGACTACAATGTTTATGTATTTTGGAATATTTGCCGTTGTATTTACATTTTTGGTAGATAAAGTATGGAAAAAGAGAAAATCTTGGTTGATGACTTTTCTCCAATCCTTTATTGGTATCTTTTTTATCTTTTCGGGATTTGTGAAAGTGGTTGATCCATTGCGAACTTCCTATAAATTGGATGATTATTTTGGGGAGTTTGAAGTACATTTTCCTTTCTTGTCTTCAATCTTACCCTTTATGGAGCATTATGCCGTGGGGCTTTCTATGACGATGATTGTTTTTGAAATTGTTTTGGGATTGACCATTTTGATTGGTTATAAACCAAAACTTTCCGCTTGGTTGTTTTTACTTTTAGTTCTATTTTTTACGCTTTTGACGGGATTTACTTACTTGACAGGACACGTACCCAATGATGCTACTTTTTTGGAATTTTCAAAATGGGGACCTTGGACAGAGACCAATATGAAAGTAACGGATTGTGGTTGTTTTGGTGATTTTATTAAATTGAAACCATTCACAACCTTTATGAAAGATGTCTTTTTGATTATTCCTGGATTGTATTTCTTATTTAGAAGTAAAAAGATGCACCAATTAATGCCTGGAAGAATTAGGGGGGCAGTGACTTGGCTTTCTGCGATAGGTTTGGTCATTTATGGATTGAGCAATTTCGTTTGGAATATTCCGCAATTTGATTTTAGACCATTTAAACCAGGAGTCAATATTCCTGAGCGAAAAATTGCGGAGGCAAAAGCGGAAGAAGAAGCTCCACTTTCTTATTTAGTCAAGGATAAATCTACTGGAAAAGTGTCAGAACTTTCCATGGAAGAATATATGAAAAGATATAAAGAATTTCCAAAAGAATCTTTTGAAATTAACCAAAAACATGGTGAACCAGCCATTCCTACTACAAAAATCAGCTATTTTGAAATCAGTGATATTGATGGAAATGATGTGACAGACGAGATTTTAGAGAATCCAAACTATTCCTTTATGGTGATAGGTTATAAAATTAATGCACAAACACAGCCGAAACAAATCATGGTGGCAGATACAAGTTTTGTGGCGGATACAATCGTCGTAGGTGATTCTGTACAGATTTTACAACGTATAGGAGATATTTCAAAACATGAAAAAACGGTTGATGATTATATTTTTGATGAGGACTATATTTTGCATTATAAAAATGTGATTAATAAGTTGTATGAAAATGCTAAAGCGAAAAATATAGAAACATTTCTAATTACAGCTTATTCAGAACCTGAGAAAATTAGTGATTTTAAGGCTACGGCGGGCGTCGAATATCCTGTTTATGTTGCAGATGATATATTGTTGAAAACAATTATTCGTTCCAATCCAGGGATTGTTTTATTGAAAAATGGTGTAATTATCAATAAGTGGCATTTTAAACAGTTTCCTGGATTTGAGAAATTGGGGCTTTAATTATATGATCGATTTTATTCATCATATAAAAAATAATAGTAACTTTGCAACAAATTGTATTATGAAGAAAATATTTCAAACTATTTTACTAAGTTTTATTTTTATTCAATTGGGTTTTAGTCAAAAGACAAAAATCGAATTAGATATAGATCATTATAGGGGTGATACGGTTTTGGTAAGCTTTGAAATTTTGAATCGATATCCTGTTTTGGATACAATAGTTAGTCATGATGGACATTTTGTTTATGAGGCGGATAGTGTACTTGCCACAGGGGTCTATATGTTGGTTTTTCCACCCAATAATGATTTTATTACAGTTTTGCTCAATGGAGATGAAAATGATATAAAAATTGATGCCGATTTTTGGGATTTAACATCAAAAACGAAGTTTAAAAATTCAAAAACAAATGTGTTGTATTATGAATATTTAAGGTTTTTGGCTCCCAAAATGAAAAGATTATCAATCTATAGAGAGCAGAAAGATGAGTTTAAATTTAATGCCGTTGTAGATAGTATCGAAGCCTTTCAAAATAAAATCATCAAAAAACAACCCAATTCTTTTACAACTGCCTTACTGAGTTTGGATAAGGAAGTGCCTGTTCCAGATAGTATAGTTGCTCCACTGGATAAGGTTGCGTTTAGAAAAAAGCATTATTTCGACTTGGTGAATATGTCGGATGGACGTTTGTTACGCAGCAGAATGTTTTATGATAAAATGCAATATTATATTGATAATTTGACCTATTCAGACCCTGATTCTCTAAATGTTGCTTTGGATGTGATTCTCAAAAAATTAGAAGCCAATCCTACCACTTATAAATATTTTTTGGATCAATATATGATTACTTATGCCAATATGGAGTATGTTGGTTATGATGCAGTTTATATTCATTTGGTATTGGATTATTATGATAAAGGAAAAGCACCGTGGTTTAAAAAAGAAGATATAGAAAGCATGGTGGCGGAAGCCAAAAAAATGGAGCCCCTATTGTTGGGAAAAGTTGCTCCAAATGTTGAATTATACAAAGAAGATGGTACGCCTATCCAATTGCATGATATTGATGCGGATTATACCATTTTTTATATTTGGCAGCCCAATTGTTCGCATTGTCAACGTTCTCATCCTTTTATGAAAAAGTTTTATGACAAATACAAAGATAAAGGCGTAAAGGTCTTTGCAGCTTGTACAAAGGTTAAATCTAGTGCAAATAGTTGTTGGGAATATATAAAAGAACATAATCTAGGGGATTGGATTCATGCCAATGATCCTGATATGAAATCAAAATTCTTACAAATATATATGGCTAATCGAACGCCGAAAATTTTTGTTCTAGATAAGGAAAAGCATATTTTGATGAAGGATATAGGTGCGGAGCAATTGGATGATTTTATGAAGGTTTATATAAAGTAGTTTAGAAGTTGAGTCATTCCCAACTTCGTTGGGGATTAGTGGAGTAGTAGAGTTGATTGTCTTGAATCCCCGATTATGATGAAGCGTTCCACTCCAGCGACTCAACTATTCAACAAAATTTTGCGAAAGCAAAATTAGCTCAACGACTTAACAGAACAAACAATGAAAAAATAAAAAACATGAAAACAAATTTCCTATTTCTCCTAATTTTTGTCATGGCATCGAGCTGCGGTGTCAAAAATGCACAGAAAACGCCCGATTTGGATTGTAAATATACAGGAATGGTAAAAGATTATAGCCATTTAGATGGTTGTGGTTTGATTATCGTTGCTGAATCTGGAGAGAAATTGTATATAGGAAAAGGGCCAGACGGAATGAAATTGAAGGACAAAGATTTGATTAAATTTAATTATAAACCAATGGATGATATTGCTACAATTTGTATGGTAGAATCTAAAGTTGTAGAAATAACTTGTTTTCAGCCCATCGGAAAAGCGAAAGAAGACCCCTTGCCAAAGCGGTGTGCTCCTGTGAGTTCGCCAATGAATTCTGAATGGATGAATCAAAAAGAGCGTAAACTAAAACCTGTTCAGATTGACAGATATGAGTACAAAGATGGTTTTGGGTATCATTTTATTTGTAAAAAAGATGAATTTTTCTTTGATTGTGATGGCCATAAAATTTGTGAAGGTTGTGAATCTTCGGCAAAGAATGGAATGCAATCTTGTGAAATGATTAAACACTTGAAAGGAAAGCATACGATTTGGGTAGTGAATGAATAATGATGTCGAAAAATATAAGAAAAATATTAAAAGATGAATGATATACTAGATTCGGCAGGAGAAAATTTGGAATCCAATGAGGTGAAAATTGAAAGAGCACTGCGTCCTACTTCCTTGGATGAATTTAGTGGTCAACCCAAAATTGTTTCCAATTTGCAAGTCTTTATCAAGGCTGCCATCATGCGTGGAGAGCCCTTGGATCACGTTTTATTACATGGTCCTCCAGGACTTGGAAAAACCACCTTATCTTTTATTGTTGCTTCTGAACTTGGGGCAGATATGAAAATAACATCGGGACCTGTACTTGAGAAACCAGGTGATTTGGCGGGATTGCTCACCAATTTAGACGCTGGTGATGTATTGTTTATAGATGAAATTCATAGATTAAATACAGTAGTGGAAGAGTATTTATATTCAGCCATGGAAGATTATCGAATTGATATCATGATAGATTCTGGTCCCAATGCACGAAGTATTCAGATTTCTTTGAATCCATTTACGCTGGTAGGTGCAACTACACGGATGGGGCTATTGACGTCACCGATGAGAGCTCGTTTTGGGATTAATTGTCATCTAGATTATTATGATTTGCCTACTTTGATTGGAATTGTAAAAAGGTCTGCTCATATTTTGGGAGTAGAAATCTCGGAGGAAGGTGCCAATGAAATAGGGCGTAGAAGCCGAGGAACACCTAGAATAGCCAATGCACTTTTGAGAAGAGTACGGGATTTTGCTCAAGTCAAAGGCAATGGAAAAATTGATGTAGAAATTGCAAAATATGGATTGGATGCACTCAATGTGGAT
>CAZOHX010000281.1:0-4579 GCA_964579315.1 uncultured Saprospiraceae bacterium | reverse complement strand
AATTTCTGATTAATTTTTTCTTAGGTTTGTTGTTTTGGGTTTATTGGTTTATATGGGTTATAAAGGTTATAAAGGTTATAAGGTTTATATAGTTAATTCCTAATTCCTAATTCTCAATTATTTAGCCTTAGTAGCCAACATAGCCTTAATCCGCATCTTAGCGGCAACTTCGATTGCCTTTTGTACTTTTTTAAACGGCACACCCTTTTCGGCAACAATTGTCATATTCATATCTTTACGATCCACTTTTAATTTCAAACCTTCCTTTCGTACCGCACTATATAATTTATTCAAACTTGTAGGTCTTCCATTTAATTTTACACGACCATTTTTCTCGATTTGAACCACTAAATTAGTTGGGGCAACCGTTTTTGAATTTGATTCTGGTAAATCAAAAGGATCAATCTTCACAAAATTAGAAGTCAACATAAAAAATATCAACAATAAGAATATGATGTCTGTCAAAGACGACATACTAAATTCTGCACTAACTTTACTTCTCTTTTTTAAGCCCAATGGTTTAAATTCTTAATGATTAATTGTTAAATATGGTTAATGAATTCCTAATTCTCAATTCCTAATTCCTAATTCTCAATTCCCAGGTTCCTGTAACAAATCCAAAAAGTCCAAAGTGTTTTTTTCCATTTGATATACCACCTTTTCGACATTTGCGGTCAATAAATTGTAACCTACGAATGAAAGAATACCAATAAAAAGACCAACTGCTGTGGTGATTAAGGCAGTATAGATTCCACCTGCCAACACATCTGGAGTCACGTTTTGCTCTGTTGCCATTTTAGAAAAGGACTGAATCATTCCCGTTACTGTTCCAAAAAATCCAATCATCGGAGCAGCACCTGAAACGGATGCCAGCGTTGACAAATTTTTCTCCAATTTAAATATCTCAAGATTACCTACATTTTCGATAGCGGCATCAATGTCTCGTAATGGTTTTCCAATTCTTTGTAATCCTTTTTCAACCATTCTTGCCACAGGTGAATCCGTATTTTGACAAAGTGCTTTTGCACCGTTAATATTTCCCGAAAGTACACTTGACCTAATGTTATTCATAAAATTTTGATCCACTTTCGACGCTCTCTTGATAGTATAAAATCTTTCTACGAAAATGTAAATAGCGATAATAGAAAGTACAAAAAGAACGGAAACAATAGCAATGTTTAACATACCGCCTTCAACAATTATATCCATTAAACTTTGGCTCTTTGTCGCTCCTTCGGCTGCTGCCGCATCTAATTTAGCCTTTTGAAAAAATAATAAAATCATATTGCCCAAAATCATAGTCTGGTTGGTTTGTTTGTTTATAAAAAAAAGTTTTTCGTGTGTAATTTCCCCTAAACGTATCGAATTGGACAAAAATTACATATTTGACCCAAATTTAAAATATTTTATGATAATATTATGATAGTTTGTGATATTTTGTTTAAAAAAGCGTTTAAATGTTGAGCCTATTTTGCTGATGCAGATTCATATTGAGTTTTTTTAGATTTGGTTCCTACCGTTTTCTATAAATGAATTTGAGTACGTGACAAAATATGAGATATTGGATAATCCCACAACATAACCTGCTCCGCCGACGACTTTCCATCGAATAAGAATGAGTAAAACAAGAACAATCCAACTTGTTGGAAATGTCTTGCCCCCTGAACATATCCACGTTGTGACATTTTTTTGTAACTTCGTCCATATTAAAAGTATTACTCATGTCAAAAAAACAAAAGCATTCTCCAAAACCCAAGTCATCTAGCATGATTTCAACGGTTATATATATAGGTTTACTTGCTATCATAGCGGCATTTGGGTATCGTTATTACTCTTTAAAAACGGATAATTACACTGCCGTCCCTAAAAAGATGATGATCAATTATGTGCCTAAGGATTATGATTTCAAATTGGATAACGAATCCACTTTAGCCATCCTTTCTCATCCTAGACGATACCGCAGACAATTTGACAATCTTATTCGAGATATGAATATGTCTATCATCAATCATGTTGCAAAAAGAATGAATTTTCCCGATTCTTTAATGGCAAAATTACCCGCCGCTTATGAACAACATCATGAATATTTGAAAAATCTTTATTACAATGATTATATTGCTTTAAAGGACACTTCGGATACAGAAAACAATGCTTGGTACAACGACGAATCTACCAATAGTGCTGAAATTTTCAATGAAGTTGCTTCAAAATATACTTGTTTTTTAGTAAATCATGTGGTTTCGACGCTCCTTAATTCAAAAGATGGTGCTATAATTGGAAAAGGGACGAAGGTAGAAACCCCTTGCTCAATCGCTACTTCTGAAGCCTTAAAACCCATGTTGAAACGGCTAAAAAAGAGTGCTGAAATAAGAGATTTTTCGGCATCAAAAGGTATGCTTGAAGAAAAAGTAGAATCCGCAATTACAGAACTTGCGACCATGGAAGTAAGAGATAAAAAAGGAATTAACAAACAACTCCAAACCAAAATATGGGGATATGCCGTTTCATCCACAGATATTGAAATTTCAGCAATCTCTATCCTAAAGGTGGGATTTAAACTAGATGACTATTTTAAAATTTCAGTAAAGCCCAAATCAAAAAAAGTAATTGTCAGTCTTCCTGAACCTAAAATTCTTTCTCATGAGGTCTATCCCAAAATCGAAAAACTAGATGTGGGTTGGATGAGAGAATTAGAAAAAGCAGATTTTAATAAAAATTTCAATGTATTGCGAAAAGCGTTTAGAGATGAAGCTCTTCAAAGTGATATTTTTGATAAATCTAAAGAACATGCCAAAGAAATTATTAGTCTGATGCTTGAGCCTGTCGTCTCAAAATTGGGCCGTGATTATACCATTCAAACTAAATTTGTAAAACCCGTTGGAAAAAAAGATAAACTGCTTAGCTTAAAATGGAATTAGAAAAAATATCAAGAGCACTTGCATTTTTAGGAAAAAATCTACTCGAAGAAATTGCTGAATTTTCTGATTTAAAGGAAATTTCTGCACAAACTGCTATTATTAAGGAAGGACAGTACCTAAATTTTGTGCCCATAGTCATCGATGGAATTGTCAAAGTATTTTCAATCTTTGAAGAAAAAGAACTCCTGCTATACTATATTGAAAGTGGTGAAAGTTGTATCATGTCTTTTAATGCCTGTTTGATGAATTTGCCTTCTAAGGTATTGGCAGAAACGGAAACAGATACAAAAATCTTATTATTACCTAGAACCAAACTCAACGATTGGCTCATAAACTACCCAAGTTTGAATAAACTGATGTACAAACAGTATAATACCCGATATTCAGACCTAATAAACACTATAAATCAAGTGTTATTTTTAAAAATAGACCAACGTATATTAGATTATTTAATAAAAAGAGCTAAATTAACCAACGATAACATGATTCAAGTAACTCATAAGCAGATTGCTCATGATATTGGCTCTGCTAGAGAAGTTGTCTCGAGAAGTATAAAAAAACTTGAACATCAAAATTTAGTAAAACAACATTCAAAAGGAATTGAAATATTTTTAACAAATTTTGTTTAAGTATCGGTTCCATGGAAACTAATTTTAATACGTGGTGACTGTGGTCACCTCCTTTTCGCCTATAGTCCTAGTATCTTTGTATCAGAAAGCAATTTTTTAATAATAACTAAATCAATAATTATGAAAAAGAATGTAGGATCAACAGACAAAATCATTAGATTAGTAATCGCTGCAATTGTTGCAGGACTTTATTTTACTGGAAATTTGACAGGCACATGGGCTATCGTTGGATTGGTCGTTTTAGCAATTACCGTTTTGACAAGTTTGGTTGGCGTATGTCCACTTTACTCTATCATTGGGATGAATACAGATAAAAAATAGTATAAAATACTCTAGAATAACATGTTTGCCAATTTATTTTGGCGAATATGTTATTTTATTAAATCCTCATGAATTTGTAAAACTTGCTGAATCAAAGATGTTTTTCCATCATTGTAAATCAAATAATCGGCATAATCCAATTTGTCAATATCGGGCATTTGTTTTGAAATTCTAGCTTCAACTACTGCTCTCTCAACCTTATCACGCTTCATTACCCTTTGAATACGGATTTCTTTAGGCGTATAAACTACAATTAATTTATCCACCAACTTATATCCACCGCTCTCAATCATGATGGCAGCTTCTCGCAATGTATATGGACTACTTTGTGCATCATTCCATTTTTGAGTATCACGGTGTACTGCGGGATGAACTATGGCATTCAACGCATCCAATTTCTCTTGATTTCCGAAAACAATATTTCCTATCCATTTCCGATTCAAATGCCCGTCAGGGAGATATGCTTTTTCACCAAATAGATTTTTTACGCCTAAGATTACATCAGGATCGGTGGTCATCAATGCTTTTGCTCGTTCATCAGCATAATAAATAGGAATATCAAGTACTTCAAATATTTTACAAACACTAGTTTTGCCACTCCCAATACCTCCTGTAATACCTACTTTTATCATAATAAAATACTTTTAATAAAAATTAATACTCCGTTAGAAATTAAGCTATAATTTTAGAGAAGCCAATAGCAATACCTTA
>CAZOHX010000280.1:0-4582 GCA_964579315.1 uncultured Saprospiraceae bacterium | reverse complement strand
ATTTTACGAAGCTTCAAGTAAATACTTTAATAACGTAGTGAAACTTTAGACATCAAAAAGATATATGGAAAAATATGTGTCCACCTATTTAAAACAATCAATATCCTTTTCGTCCCCTATCAGTAAAAGTTTATCATTATGACAAAAAACATATTCGGGTCTTGGGACAATGACCTTAGCAGATTCTTTTGTTTTTGAATCAAAATTCTGTTTAATTAAAATAACAGACACTCCAAATTGATGTCTTAAATCCAATTCTTTCAAAGTTTTTCCTACAAATTCACCATTTACTTCGACTTCACAAAGTACTTCACCATCCATCATTTTCAATTTTTTAAATTTACTTGATGAATCAATGTAGGCTCCTACAGAATTAATCATGTCTAATTTTGTAATTTCTTTATTGTAAGAACTAATAATTTCTGTTTTAGAAATATACCCCAATAGATATCTATCCTCTGGATTATTTACGATTGGAATTTCATCCAACATGGTATCATTCAAAATAAGCCCAACCAAGTCTAAAGTATCCTCTGGAGTAAAGAAAATAGTATCAAAAATTAAATCTTTTGCTGTTTTTTCGCTCAAAAGATCATGATTCTGAGTTCTTTTCATTTGCCTAATTCTAAAAGGGGATATAATTCCAATGAGTTTTCTATTTTCCCCAATTACAAAATAGTTTAGGTGAGAATCTTCTTTCGTTAATCGATAAATTTCCCAAAAATTAGTATCAGGAGCTATTTTGGCACACCCTCTTTTAATGATACTACTCACCTTGATATTATGTAAAATATTAGGTTCAAATTCTTTATTTAATTCCAACCCTTTTCGAATCAATTTCAATGAATACATCGATTCCTTTTTTAGGTGCATTTTTATAATTACACCTAAAATAATAGAAACCATTAACGGCAAAATAATTCGATAGTCATTGGTCAATTCAAAAAGGATAAGTATTGAAGTAATTGGAGCATGCATCGTTGCTGCCGAAACAGCTCCCATTCCTACAAGAGCATAAGCACCTGGCGTACCTGACAATTCTGGCATAACCATATTGGTAATAGCTCCAACAAATCCACCTAATGTACCACCTAAAAATAAAGATGGAGCAAAAATACCTCCTGATCCACCAGAACCAATAGTAACAGAAGTAGCAAATATTTTTAAAAAAATCAAAAACAACATAAACGACCATGTTAACTTACTAGCGAGAGTCATATCCATTGTTTCATACCCAACTCCAAAAATTTGCGGATAATAAATACCCATAGCCCCTATAATCAGACCCCCAATAGCTGGCTTAATCCACTCAGGAATATTGATTTTATCAAAAACATCTTCCGTTTTATATAAAACATTGATAAATATTACGGCAACAAATGCTGATAAAACACCCAAAATAGTGTAAGGAATAAATTCAAAAACACTTACCAATTCGTATTTGGGAATTATAAATGCTGGATCGTTTCCCAAATAATGGCGAGAAATAACGGTAGATGTAACAGAAGCTATGACAATTGGACTAAACTGAGTAATAGCAAAATCTCCAAGTAAAATTTCTAGTGCAAATATAGATCCTGCGATGGGAGCGTTAAACGTACCCGCAATCCCTGCTGCGGCACCACAGGCTACTAAGGTACGTAATGAAGAAGCTCTCATTTTTAATAGTTGACCAAATACAGAACCCGCAGCAGATCCAATTTGAACAATAGGACCTTCCCTTCCAACAGATCCTCCAGTCCCAATGGAGATAGCGGATGCTATAATTTTAGCAACAACAACTTGTGGGCGAATGACTCCTCCTTTCAATATAATAGCTTCCTGAACTTCTGGAACACCATGACCTTTAGCCTCCCTTGCAAAAAAGTAAATAATAGGACCTACTATCAGACCGCCAATAGCTGGAACCAATAATTTTACATACCAAGGCAAACTTTCAATATAGGCAATATTTAAACTCCAATTTTTAAAAAATAAAAATTCAAAAAATTTAATTGCAAACCTAAATAGTATTGCACCATAGCCCCCTATAATTCCAATGATTATAGCTGCTATTATCATAAAAGTATTGTCTGATTTTTTGAGATTAAAAGGCAGGTTCAAAATTTTATTAAACTTCTCTTGATAAGCTGACATTTTGATATAATTGATCGACACTTAAAAAATAATCGTTCTTTGTTTTCCTAAACAAAAGTACTGTTAAAGAACCAAGATAATATAGAAAAATGTACAAATTTATTTAAAAAATACAAAGGTAGGTATTTTATTAATAAAATATTTTTTTAATTGATAATTACGATAATTAATTAGCGGTTGGATGAAAACTCAACAACATTAAAAGTGCTATTTTCCTATTCATTATGACAAAAATCAATATATTTTATCTAAAAAATATTAAATTTTGTTTTTTTGGCTACCTTTGGTTTCTTAAAATAATATTTTTTTCTGAATAAAGATTTTCATTGACGATGGATTTTTCTAAATATTTTCCGATTTTAAACTGGTTACCATTAGTTAAAGATACTTGGAAGGATGATTTAATAGCAGGTATTACAGGAACAATTATTGTGATTCCTCAAGCAGTAGCGTTTGCCATGATTGCTGGCATGCCTCCTATTTATGGGTTTTATACTGCAATGCTAACCCCAGTTATTTCGGCTATTTTTGGATCTTCCTATCAAATGGTTGCTGGACCAACTACGACAAGTTCCATTGTTTTGTATTCTATCATCAGTAAATTTGTACATGCGGATACCCCTGAAACAACGCAAGTTTTTGTTGAATTAGCCATTTTATTATCTTTTATGGCAGGAGTAGTCAAATTATTTTTAGGAATAATTAAAGCAGGAAAATTAGTCAATTTTGTTTCTAATTCAGTCGTCATTGGATTTTCAGCAGGAGCAGGCACTTTGATTGCATTCAAACAATTGAAGCATGTATTCGGAATAAAAGTACCCCAAGGCAGTAAGTTTTATGAAATTGTCACCTATATATCCACGCACTTATCCGAAGCCAATTGGTACGCTTTTGCAGTAGCAATGCTCACATTAGTCATAGCATTATTAATAAAAATATTTGGTGGAAGAATGAAACGATTATACATGTTATTTGCTATGATTTTAGGGAGTCTTATAGCAATAGGACTTGGCGGATCGGCTCATGGAATTGAAACAGTAGGAGAAATTTCATCATCATTGCCCCCTTTTCATATGCCTAATTTTAATCTTCCTGATATGCAAAAATTGATTTCGGGAGCAATTATTCTTGGCATAATGGGACTAGTTGAAGCTGCAGCTATTTCGAGATCCATAGCCTTACATACACATCAAAAATTAGATACCAATCAAGAATTCGTTTCTCAAGGAATCACAAGTGTGGTATCAAGTTTTTTTTCATGTTATACGAGTTCGGGTTCATTTACACGATCAAGTATCAATTTTCAAGCAGGGGCTAAAACACCTTTTTCAGCCATTATTTCTGCGACGGGATTGATGCTAGTGGTATTAACTGCTGCAAAATATGCTGCATATCTACCCAAACCAGCAATGGGCGGTATTATTTTATTAGTAGGTTACAATTTGGTTGATTTCGAACATATCAAGCAGATTATCAAGAGCAGTAGAAAAGAAACAATAGTATTTTTTGTAACGTTTTTAGGAACACTCTTTTTAGACTTACAGTATGCATTAATTTTAGGAATTTTTACAGCAATTGCCTTTTATTTAGCAAGAACATCCAATCCAAACATTGCGGACTTGGGAGTAAGTAATGATAGACGACTAATCAATATTCTAAGAGAAGAAGGAGCAGTAGAGTGTCCGCAATTAAAAGTTATTCGAATTGATGGATCCATATATTTTGGATCATTATCCGTTGTTATGGATTATTTTGCAAATTTAGAAATAGAATCAGACGCAAAACATGTTTTAGTCATTTGTACAGGAGTAAATTTCATTGATTTAGCTGCTGCCGAATGGTTGACTCATGAAGTAGCAAATTGGAGAAACAAAGGGGGAGGCATTTATTTCGTTGGTCTAAAAAAAATCAGTCAAGATATTTTAATCAAGGGAGGTTTTTTAGACCAAATGGGACAACATATTTTTTATGAAGATGAGGTGACTGCAATAGAAGAAATCTACAAAATTTTAGATGCAGATATTTGTAAAGCTTGTAATCATAAAGTATTTAAAGTTTGTCAATAACTATTTTGAATATGTGACATATATATAGTGTAAGATTTTAATTTTAAAATATTCATTGCCAGTACTAAAAGGAAATATCCAAAAGTGCTATGGATAAAGACCAGTAGCGTAGCTATGGCAATATTCGATACTCTCCGTTTTGTAAAACAACTATTAAACAAACTTTTATTTAGTTTTCAATTTTATTTTGCAAATCCATCTGTATTTCACACTTTTATATTAAAATGTGACAAGAATCACTGTTTTTGATTAAAAAATAACAAAAATCATCATATTATTATGCAACACAGTGAAGACGCAATAATTTGCACATCGCTATACAAAATAGCAATTTTATAGCATAAAGTAACGAGAAAATAAAACAAATATTTTTTAAAACC
>CAZOHX010000279.1:0-4593 GCA_964579315.1 uncultured Saprospiraceae bacterium | reverse complement strand
ATAAAAATAAACTTCCATTCTACGATTGTGCACGTGAGCGGGCATTGTATTCCAAACGCTACCTTCTTTTAACTCAGTCATACCCATTTGCAATTGGCAAGTCTCTACTACAGAATTTACCAATAATTTATTAATTTGTCTATCGTTGGATGTAGTTAGAGCACCTAAATGAACAACTTCCGCATCATTCATAGTCACCAATTTTGTTGGAAAAACTTTGTGAGCAGGAGCGGAATTAAAATAAAAATGAGCAGGTTTTGATTTTGATTTTGATTTAAAAACTACTTTTTTACAACCACGCCCGACATACAAAGCTTCTTTATATTTCATTGGATATTCTTTGCCATCCACTAGAACAACTCCTTCATTTCCGACATTAATAATTCCCAACTCACGTCTTTCCAAGAAATAATCCGCTTTGAGTGGATCAATCGTATCCAACACCAACTGCTTAGATGTAGGAACAGCTCCACCTGCAATATATCTATCAAAAAGAGAATACACCATGTGTATTTTCCCAGATTGCATGATATTTTCAATGGCAAATTCTTCTCTCAAACGCTCTGTATCATAATTTTTTGCATCTCTAGGAGAACAGGCATATCTCAATTCATAAGTCAATGACATTCTTTATATTTTTAGTTAGTAATACTAGTCAATTATATTTCCTTTCTATTGGACGATTTTCTTATAATCAATTTAGGATCAAGAATAATCGTTCTTGGGATTTTACTCCCCTTATTATTAATTTCTTCCAAAAACACTTTTGCTGCATACTGCCCAATTTCACTACCATGTTGATCGACGGATGTCAATCCAGGCGAAGTGAGTGCGGTAAAATTTTCATTACTATAGCCCACTACAGCTACATCTTTTGGAATACTATAACCATTTTCTTTCAAAAATAACAAAGCACCCAATGCCGAATAATCACTAGCAGAAAAAATTGCATCTGGCGGATTTTTTTTATTCATCAATAGCTTCATATCTCTTCGTCCATCTTCCAGTTTCAAATCGTGATGAATAATCAAGGATTTATCTATGTCGAGTCCATGATCTTTCAAAGCATCTAAATAACCCGCTTTTCGATCTTTATATACATTCAGATATTCAGGACCTGCAAAATGTGCGATTCTTTTGTATCCGTTATCAATCAAGTGAGTAACTGCTTTATAAGCCCCAACTTTATCATTATTTTGAATTTTATTGATACTTGTATTTGTAGAAACTCTATCGAAAAATATTAAAGGTATGCCCAAACGGTTTACTTCATCAAAATGCTCAAAAGTAGTAGTTTCTAAACTTACTGAGACCAAAATGCCACCGACACCCGAACCTATCAATGTATTGATATATTGTTTTTCTTTTTCAAAACGGTCATGTGTTTGACAAATGACAACGGTATATCCTGATTCAAAAGCCACATCTTCCACGCCTGCAATAACATTAGAAAAAAAATCACGGTTGATACGAGGCACAATTACGCCAATGGTTTTGCTTTTCCCCACTCTCAAGCCAGAAGCCATTGCATTGACATGATAGTTTCTTTTTTGTGCCAATTCTATCACACGCTTTTTCATCGACTTACTGATGGCAGAATGATTTCGCAAAGCACGTGAAACAGTAGAAGGGGTTGTGCCTAACTCCTTTGCTAAATCTTGAATTGTAACTCGTTTTTTCATCCGTGTTTTGAATTAAGGTGCTAAAATATTACTTAAATTGATATTATGCAATCGTTTGTGTGTTTTTTATCATAAATATTTTAAAAATAGAAATTTTATGCAAAAAATCGTAATAATCACTGAACAATTATTCATACAGACCAAATTATCCATATAAAAAAGGATGATTATATTGAATAAATGTTGTCTTTTTTAAATTTCTTGACTACATTAGCTGAAATTTTATAGATGTAGTAAGACTAAATATAATGATTTTTTTTAAATTTAGAACAAACGTTTGCATCAATAAAGCGTAATTAAAACGAAAAACATACAAAAAATGGATATTACGATTTCAACTTTAGACGGTATCGTCATTGCAATTTACTTTTTAATTATTTTTGGAGTTGCCTATTGGGTAACCGTACAAGAAAAAAAAGCAAAAGGAGATGGATATAGTGCGAAAGACTACTTTTTAGGTGGAAAAAATCTTGGTTGGTTTGTGATTGGGGCATCTCTGTTTGCATCCAACATTGGTTCAGAACATTTAATTGGATTATCTGGAGCTGGAGCACGAGGAGCTTTTCCCGAAGCCCAATTTGAAATACTAGCCGCACTTATTTTGATTATTTTAGCATGGGTATTTGTTCCTTTCTACATAAGGAGTGGAGTATTTACCATGCCTGAGTTTTTAGAAAAGCGATATACCCCCAAAGCTAGAACTTACTTATCTGTCGTTTCGATTTTAGCCTATGTATTGACAAAAATTTCAGCAACCATATTTGCGGGAGCACTTGTTTTTGAAGTATTGGGTTTGGATTTTTGGTCTGGAGCCGTAATTGTTGTTTTTGCTACAGGCATTTATACTTTATTTGGAGGACTACGAGCAGTATTATATACAGACATGATTCAGATGATTGTACTGGTTGGAGGATCATTTGTATTGACGTATCTAGGATTACATGCCTTAGGAGGCTGGGACGAAATGGTTTCAATCGTAAGTCAAGCAAAGAATTCAGATGCTTCGGTACAAGGTATCTCCTACTTAAATCTATGGAGACCGAGTAATCACAGTAGTTACCCGTGGACAGGTGTTTTATTTGGAGCACCTATTTTAGGAATATGGTATTGGTGTACAGACCAATTCATTGTACAAAGAGTACTTTCAGCAAAAAATGAAGATGAAGCCAAAAAAGGAGCAATATTCGCAGGTTTTTTAAAATTGTTGCCGTTGTTTCTATTTGTAATACCTGGAGTAGTAGCCTATGCATTGTATCAAAAAGGAATCATAACTAATTTAGACAATACAGATAAAGCACTCCCAGCAATGGTGGGAAGTATTCTTCCTTCAGGAATGAAAGGCTTAGTTCTTTCTGGATTACTTGCGGCATTGATGAGTAGTTTATCATCTGTATTTAATTCTAGTTCTACTTTATTCACCATGGATTTCTATTCAAAATATAGACCCAATGCAAATCAGAAGCAATTGATTAGAGTAGGACAATACGCTACCTTAGGATTGATTATTCTAAGTTTTATATGGATTCCATTTATGAAATCCATGATGGAAAATGGTGGTGTTTATAAATATATTCAAAGTATTCAAGCGTATATTTCACCGCCAATTGCTGCTGCCTTTTTATTTGGATTATTCTTTAAAAAATTGAATGGAAAAGGAGCGATGTTGTCACTTTGGGGTGGATTTATTTTAGGAATGCTACGTTTAGCAGGTGAATATATGAAAAATGAAAAAATTATCGTACCTACCAAAGGGTCATTGGTAGATTTATTTGTCAATTCCAATTTTTTGCATTTTGCTATTTTTTTATTTTTAGTGAGTGCGATTTTACTATTTGTAGGAAGTATGATGGGCAAGTCTTATTCTGATGAACAATTGAAAAATTTAGTTTATGAAAAAGGACTACGAACTAAATCACTAGGAAGTGATCCTGTTTTTTATTTAACCTTAGTATTGATTTTTGCAGTATTGATATTATGGTATGTATTTAGTGGGTATGGGATTGCTCGCTGATTTATTAATTTGGAGTATCATTGATATTTTGGATAAAGATGGATTTTAAGTAAGTAGGTAAACACATAATTTAGAATTACCGACTAAAATCAATCTCTGTATTATCCCCTATATTCAAACTTTGCGATAAGCCCCTGATGGCAGCATCATTGCCGATGATAGATTTTTTCAAAACAGCTTCTTCAATTTGAGAAAAATCACCAATAATTGAATTTTTAATAATAGAAGCATTAATAACTACGGAATCTCCGATAGTAACATGTGGTCCTACGATTGAGTTTTCAATTTTACAATCATTCCCAATACTTACAGGAGGAATGATGATACTATTATTAAATTCGGGATGAACCTGATTGAATTTATCGCTTTGCAGTAAAATTTTATTGGTTTCTAAAAGGATATCCTTTTTTCCACAATCAAACCATTTATTCAATTTTATTGTTGAGAATTGAATACCCTTATCAATCATTCTCATCAACCCATCGGTCAACTGAAATTCATCTACCGTACGGATATCATTTTGAATATTATAATCTATGGCCGCTATTAAAGCATCCACTTCTTTGATTTTATACAATCCAACCATTGCTAGATTAGATTTAGGAATAGATGGTTTTTCCACTACTCTAGTTACAAAACCATGATCAGCAATCTCTACTACCCCAAAATTCCTAGGATCATCTACTTTTTGCACACCAAAGCAAGATGTTTTTATATCCAACATTTCTTGCATATCTAATTCGAAGATGGTATCGCCCAATGCAATCAATATTTCATCAGAACCTTTAATTGCTTCTCGAGCAGTCCAAATGGCGTGACCTAGCCCTAATCTTTCTTCTTGAATTACAAATTCTGCTTTTAGATTGGGATAATGCTTTTCCACATAATTTTTAATTTTTT
>CAZOHX010000278.1:0-4594 GCA_964579315.1 uncultured Saprospiraceae bacterium | reverse complement strand
CCCTAAAATTGAAATTAATAATTTTAAATATCAAAACAACTACATTGACTCCCTAGAAATTGAAGTAACAGCCGTGTCTTATGAATGTGGTGGAAATGCTGATTCTCTTTACTACATCCATGTCGATGATTTGGTGAGTTTACCCATCGATGCTGCTCCATTTGGTATTTCGGATTTACCCAAATTGTTACTTGATGGAAAACAAGCTAGGATTTCCAAAAGAATCCCCAACCCCAATCACGAAGACTATATTCGCTCCTTGGTCATCTCCATCGACCATGACGCTTTTCAATATTACAAATTGTCATCTCAATTGGGCTCTATCCCGAATGATACGATTGATGGTCATCAAGGAAATTTGAATGGCGGTATTGGGTATTTTGGAGTAATTGATTTTGATTTGGAGATAGATGAACTTTAAATTAATAAACAAAGCATTTTGTCATGTCAATAAACTCACCTATATTTGCAGTTCAATAAAGCATATTTTATGATTTCAAGATTTAAATATTTTTCATTTTTATCAATTATTTTCTTATCTAGCAATCTGATTGCTCAAAGCATAAACATTACTTCAAAAGGAAACAATAAGCAAATATCCCCCAAGGAAAATGATTTTTTTGCAATTGCAATTGCATCAGATTCTATCCCGTTTGATGTTTCTCATAAATATTATCGTGGAAAATTTTTAAAAGATAGTGCATCCTTTTTGATTTTAAAACCTACCTATGCTTTTTCAAAAATCGGAGACAAAAGAACATGTAATCGATCCAAGAACATGACACCTTTAACGCTCCATAAAGATCAAATTTACGGCATTGAATACAGGAGTGGAAAGCATAGAAAGATTAATAACCTAAGTAAATTAATGATAAAATTTTCAATTATTGGTGGTCTTGTACTTGCCCCAGCCTTTGCTTATGACCTAAATCAAAAAGAAATAAATTCAAAGCGATATTATGAATATCTAGGCGTCAGTCTTGGAAGCTTAAGCATAGCATTCATCACTCAACAACTTACCAAGAAAAAAGGATATTATTTTAAAGAAAATGAGAAAAATAAAAGAATTTGGACATTTGAGTAGCCAAATGATGACAATTACCTGACATAACAAAATTAAATTACAAATTTTATTGACAATTTATAACACATGATGTACCTTACAGAGAATTATTAATTTAAACTCTACATCATGAAAAATCAAATTCATATCTTTATCCTATTCCTAGTAGGAATTCTTTCCATAAATACTCAAGCACAAACCACAGAAGAATTATTTACAAAAGAAGGGTTGAGTATAAGTGCATACTATATTGATGATGTGAATTATACTATAAATGCATCCTTAACTTATTCTAAAAAAACAACATATCTTGGGCAAGATGCACAAGAATATATTGGAAATGGACTTTCTCTTTATTTGCATTTTGATCATCAAAAAGTTTTTCGTATTCGACGTGACTCATCTCTAGAAATGCTTTATGATTTTGGAATGAGTGTAGGAGATTCTATCAATACATCTTTATACAAAGGTTACGTACTTAGAGAAATTAAGGAAATAGAATTACTCAATGGAGAAAAAAGAAGAAAGTTTAATTTTGCCGTAGATACTACTGATTTTATCCATATATCTTGGGTAGAAGGAATTGGAGATATTTCAAGGGGTTTAGTACCCTGCTGTCCTTTTGAAGCAGCTACTCAATTTGTCTGTGCCAAAATAAATGACGAAATGCTCCTAGAGGGTAATCGCAGCGATGAGCTTTGTGATTCATTGAGCTGCCTTTATCCAAGGGGAAATCTTGAAATTATCCAAAATGATTTAACAGTTTCTGTAGAAGGAGATTTAGATTATTACCAAGATATTACATGGGATTTTGGAGATGGCACTACTTCCACCGAAGTGAATCCTACACATACCTACAACGAACCTGGATGTTATAAAATCACACAAACTACTACGCCACTTTGTAATGATATAGTATTTACAGGCATACAAGAAATACCCGTTTGTATAAAATCTCCATGGCAAATTGACGAAGATCGGAACTCTAAAGGAGGCGGAGATATAGTTTTTTTAAATAAAAATTTTGGTTTTCTTTACAAAGGTGCTACGCTCTACAGAACTACAAATAGTGGATATGATTGGCAAGAAATAGCTATTGATCATGATGAAGCTATGTATATTGTAGATGTGAAAATATTCGAAAATCAAAAATGTATGTTATCCTATCGCTCAAAAAATGATTTCTATGATTTCCAAATTTATACTTCGGATGATGGAGGATTAACCTGGGAAATAGTCAATACTGACGGAGTCTCTGATGCTTTTTCAGGAGTATTATTTATCAGTGAAGCAACGGGTAAAGCTATTTTAGCTGGTCAATTTAATGCTTGGATTTCCAATGACTATGGGCATACTTGGGAAAAACTGAATTTTCCAACTAATGAAATAGGAGATTTTGAATTCAAAAAAGATATTATTTATGCTACTGGCAATGAAGTTTTATATCCAAATGGAAAAACATCTTTTTATAAATCATTAGATAATGGAAATTCATGGGAAAAAGTCGCTGAAAATGTAGGATTTTATCATTTTTCGTTTTATGATAATGATTTTGGTTTTGGTTTTGGTTCATATGGTGATCCCAATAATTATGTAACGCATGATGGCGGTAAAACATGGACAATTTCTAGTATTCCAGGATATTCTGTGGCATTTTTAAATGATAAAATCATGTTTTCTGGAACATCAAAAAGCGTAGATGGTGGAGAGACTTTTGTTGATGAAGTTTGTGGAAACACTATTATATATTGGCAAATGTATGCTTTTGATGAAAATACTATTTTTGGTACAAATTATAATGGATTTTATAAATATGGAAAAGCATCAGTTGGCTGTCAGACAGAGCAAACAGCTAATCTAAATAATGTCGCAATCTCTATTTCGCCCAATCCTGCATCAAGCACCTTAGAAATTCACTCAAAAATAGCCATTAAATCCATTGAAATCGTCAATATTCAAGGACAGGTTATTGAAAAACTAAATAATTTATCATCGGTCATCAATATTGCTCATTTACAAAATGGAATTTACTTATTGAGAGTGCAAGACCAAAATGGAATGATTATGACGAAGAAATTTATCAAAGTGGAATAATTTATCATTCCATAAATCTCAAAATTTGGGTATCATCTATCGTCCGATACCCAAATTTTTCTATTACCACACCGTTGTCCAGTAATAGGATTAAAGGCATTTTTCCATTGGTAATCCGTAAAAATTCAGGTCCATCTACCCTACCATAAGGAAATTTTATCGAATTGGTTTGCTCATAAAAGGCTTGAATCTTCTCTTCCTTTCCCCAAAATTCACAAGTAATCAACTCTGGGTGATTAGATTTATTAGCAATGACGGTCATCTTTTTAGTTGCCATTTTACAAAATCTACAACTTGCACTATAAAAACAGATAACATGTTTTCCTGATTGATATTTAGGCTTTGAATCAATAAAAGTGTTTAACGCAGCTTCATCATAGGACACCTTATTTGAATATTTGGTAATCAAAAATGAATCTGGCGGTGAAGATATCAAAGGAATAGCCAAACTAAATATACCTAAAATGGCAAAAATAAGGACACTGTATTTTTTGAATTTATCCAACTGCTGCTTTTTATAGACAATAGCCAATAATCCAATCAGTATCATATTTTTTAAAAGTGTCAGAGGATGAGATAATTCTAATGCTTCTCCAAAACAATGACAATGTTCTGAATCATTTGAAAATATCAAATACAGAATAAAAAAACTAAATATAGAAAGTAATAAGATTGAAATTGAAGATACTTTTCTTCTATAAATTCCTAAAACCAAAAGCATTCCTAGAAAAAACTCTACGGAAATGATAAATCGTGAAAATAAAAAAGAATTGCTTAAATTGAATATGCCAAAACTATAGACATATATCTCAAAGGAATCAATGGATTGAAGTTTTAAATAAGCAGATAGGATAAAAACTAATCCAACAATGATACGAAATATGATTCCCACAAAATATATTTTAATTAAAATCATGAAAGTAGGCGAAAAATTTCACCTACTTTCATAAAGTGATTATTTTTCTTTACAAGTAACAGTAGTCGTTGCTCCGTTTGTGGTTGTTTCAGTATTACCATCAGAACATTTATCTTTTGTGGTAGTTTCTGCAGTTGTAGTTACTGGATCTTGTCCTTCAACTTTAACTGTTGTTGTACACTCACAAGTTTTCTCCTTACTACAGCTTGAAAATGATGCAAATGCTGCTAATGCTAAAATGAAAGTTAATTTTTTCATGTTTAAAATTTTGTTATAATAAATTGCCTACTCTAAATAGGTTTTCGGCTTACCCTATAAAAACATCATAACGAGATATTTTAACAATACGTTGCGTCTTAGTCGATATTTTTTTGATTAGAAAGTAGGAGAGCTTAGACCGTGGATAAAAAATTGTTTTATTGGTTGAGAATCAATACCCCGTTTCTGTATTAAAAAGGTGTATAATTTCCACAACATAACCTGCCCCGCCTACGTCTTTCCCTCGAATAAGAAATAATTTG
>CAZOHX010000277.1:0-4653 GCA_964579315.1 uncultured Saprospiraceae bacterium | reverse complement strand
AGAATCAGGATTCACAGGATTGTAGGATTTTCAGGATTTAGATTGTGGTAAAAATTAGGATTATTGAATAATGAACAAGTCGCTTTGGCAAATCCTGAAAATCAAGTAACCTGCCAGTAGTCAGGCTGGTTCTGAAAATCTTGATTCAGACAAATGAACAAGCCGCTTGAGCAAATCCTGAAAATCCTGATTCAGACAAAAAAATAGCCCTTTTTTAATTAATATTATAATCCACCATCTTAGTATCCGCACGAACCAATTTAATCTGTCCACCTTTCAAATTTTGGGGCGTATTTCCAATTAAAATAATAATATCACCAACCACTTTTGCACGCCACTCATTAAGAAAATAGGCTTTGGACTCCTTACTTCTTAGGGTTATCAAATCATGGTCATCATCATATCTCCACGTTCCTTTGAATAAGTCTTTTTCATCTTTTCCTGCGATAAAAGTCATGTCATCTAAAAATTTTAACCATTTTCCCGTATATCCTTCCTTTCCACCTTTGATAGCACTGCTAATCGCCCCACCAATATGCCAATAACCTGTGGTCATATTCAACATAGTCGATGGTGATGCTAAAATACTAGGGTCAACCTTAGCTTCTTTTTGGGTTTCATTTGTCGATGTAGCTTGTTTAGTCTTTGATGGATTACAACTAAAAATTAGGATCAATGAAAATAGCATTATAATTTTTTGCATTACTTATTTTTTTTCTGGTTTAATATAAATTTCTGTTCCTTCTGTAGATTGAATCAAACGTTCTTCTTTGATTATTTGTTTTAAACTTCGCTCTGAAATGGGCGTTTCGTCAAAAATATGAATCTTGATAATGGTCCGTCTATTTTGCTCATGTTCTTCATCACTACACTTTACCCCATTTTTACAATGATTCACAATCTGAGTTTCACCATATCCTTTAGCAAAAATCTTTCCTTTTTCTATGCCTTGGTGATCAACGATGTATTTTACAGCAGCATCAGCTCTTTTTTGTGATAAATTTAGGTTGTATTGATCACTACCTCTTGAATCTGTATGAGATTCTAATTCTACAAAGGATACGTTGTTTTTTTGGATGATTGCGATGGCTTTGTCCAATGCTTTGGCAGCATCGGGGCGAATGTCCCATTTGTTGTAATCGTAATGAATATTTTTTAATTCTAAAGTTGTTGTTTTGATATTGGGAATCAATTGGATATTGGCTAAAATTGTACCCATTTTATTGCCTTTTGTCAATACATCCATGGCGTTTCTATGGTCTAAATTAAGACCATCAAAACATAAAATACAGCCATCAACATTGACGTTGGCTTCTAATCTTTTATCAAAATAGCCCTTTTTCCTTATCAATAAGGTGTAATGATTACCTTGTTCAAGGGCAAATTTAAAATTTGGATTTTCTAAAGAATCAATCACCAATACTTCTTGATCTGTGGTATTGTTATATATTTCTACTTTGGCACCCGTTATACCTTCCAATTGATACCTTCCATAGGTAGATTTTGCATTTAAAATGACATCAAAATCATAGGCAGGTTTTCTTTCCAATGCTATTTTTAGATATTGAATGTCTTTTTGGGGGGCTATTTGAATTAAGGTATCTATATCTTGGTATAACTTGTGTGATGTGATGATGTGAAATTCATCAATTTGAGATGGAATCGAAATAGAAAATCCACCTTCTGGATTAGTTGTCAATTCTTGATGAAAATCTGCAGCAGAGATATTTACATTGACATCTTTAATATATCCCCGATTGTTGGTTTCAAAAAGGTATCCTTCTACTTTGGTTTGTGCAAAAAGATTGCTCATCGTAAAAATAAATAATAGTATTTTTAATGTCACTTTCATGATTTTGGTTTTTTTTGAAAAATACAAAAATTAGATAGATGGGAAATTTTGTCGTTTACAATTGCTTGATTCGAAAATCATCAAAATAACTTACAGCATCGGCTTTCGTCCACAACCCGATTTTCCCTGCATTTTTAAATGTACTATCTTGTACCTTAAAGATAGGCATATCATTTAGAAAAACAGTGAATAAATCATCTTTTACAGTCAATTTAAGTGTATTCCAATTGTTTCCTAATGGATTTACATCAACACCATAAGTTCTACCTTGTCCTAGTACCGCTAAGTCAGTACGTTTTCCATTTTTTACTTTATACAAAACGACATTATCTTCCAATGGATTGGCACGTACAACATAGTAATTGTCTTTATCCAAATATCTCCATACGAAACCCCCACCTTGATCCATTTTCCCCTCGACACCTTTCATTTTCACTTGCAATTCCATATTTTTTAAATGGACTTCGGTATAAACTGCAATATTGAAATGGTAATTGGGTTGGTCAGATGATAATTGGGCTAAAACTTTGTTGCCATGGTCGTCTATAATTTTCCAATCTGTATTTTTTCCACGACCCGTGTAGGCTTGTGACCAATCTGTTGGTAATTTTCCGATGGATTGGTCTTCAAAATCAAAGGTTTTGTCAAAAAAGGGTTCTTGTGGATTAGGTTCTTTATGAGCGACGGGTGTTGTTTTTTGATTGTTTTTTCGTTGACTAGGACTACATGAGAAAATTAGTAGTGAAATGATAATAAGTTGGCTGATTTTCATAATCTTTATGGTTAATATTCTAAAAAATATTTGGTAAAAGTATTTTCAGATTGTTTAATGGATTGGGGCGTTCCTTTTTCTTCAATTTTCCCTTCATTTAGCAGTATGATTTCATCTGCTATGGCAAAGGCTTCTTTGTGATCATGGGTGACATAAACGAGTGTCAATCCAAAATTATTTTTGAGATTTTTGATGACTTCTATTGTTTTTCGTTTCAATTTTACATCTAAATTAGACAGTGGTTCATCCATTAATAAAATTTTTGGTTCTAAAACCAAAGCCCTTGCTATGGCGACTAATTGTTGTTGTCCACCAGATAATTCATGTGGGTATTTCGTCATTTTGGATTCCATTCCAAAGAATTTCAACATATCTAGCACTTTTTCTTTGATTTTACTTTCTTTTTTTTGTTTTAAACCAAAAGCAATATTTTCAAAAACGGTAAAATGGGGCCAAAGAGCTAAATCTTGAAAAATAAATCCCGTTTGTCTTTCATGGGGAGATATGATTATGGATTCTTGTTTTGTTACGATTTGATTATGAATGAAAATACTCCCTTTTTGGGGCGTTTCTAATCCCGCTATCAATCTTAAAATTGTTGTTTTTCCAGAACCTGAACCTCCTAAAAGACAAGTCAATTGATGGGGTGATATTTCTAAATTTAGGTCTTTAAAAATCAACTTTTCCCCATAACTAAATGATATATGCTCAAATTTAATCATTGGGTTAAAGGTAGTAAATTTTCAATGCTTGAGGGGATGCTTTTGTATGATTTTTGATAAAAAATAAAAAATAATAATAAAAAGTAAAGTGGTCAAAAAGACTATTAATGTCATCGCACTAGTCAACCCTTGCGGAGCATTTGCCATAATGGTAAATATTTTGATAGGCATCAGAGATGTGCCTGGCGGATAAACCATAATCGTTGTCCCTAATTCGCCTAAACAAAAAACAAAACTAATCATAAAAGCCGTAAATAATGATGGACGAATCAACGGAATAAGTATTTTTCCTATTTGTTTCCAAAATGGAATACCTGAAATTTCTGCCGTTTCTATCAAGGAATTAGGTACTTGTTGGATAGCATTTTCTATGATTTTTGATGCTATAAAACTGAATTTACCCAAATAACCTATCAATATTATGAGATAACTAGAGTAAATAAAATCTAGGTAGGGTTGATTGTAAAATTGAATTAAACTGATTCCTAAAATAATAGATGGAACGACAAATACAAATAATAATATCCAAGTGAAATATTTGTTTTTTCTCCCAATAGCTGCCGCAAATCCTATGATGACAATGAGTACTGCTCCAAGAAATGCTAGTGATATGGATTGCAAAAATGTAGGTGCTAATAAATCAAAAGCTTTTTTAAAATGAGTCAGTCCTTCTATAAAGGTTTGGTAAAATAGTACTCCAATCGGTATCAAAATGGCAACAATAAGCCATGAGATTAGTAATAGGTTTATGGTTTTTGAGTGCGGTAGGGTATATTTTTTGGCTTGATTCCCCTTTGGATTAATCGCCATAAATGGAGCGTTTTCCAATTGTTGTCTTTCTGCATACAGTAAAATAATGCAAATGATGACCAAAAAACTCGATTGTAAAATGGCCAAACTATAATTGTAAAATGCTGAAAATTGAGTGAATATTTCTGTCGTAAATACTCGTACACCAAAAAAGGCTGGTACGGAAAATTCTGAAATGCTAAATATAAAAACCAATGTAAATGATGTGAAAATAGCAGGTTTTATCAACGGTAATGTGATTTTTAAGAAAACATTTCTCAATGGACTGACGAGCAGACCCGCTTCTTCAATGGATGCATCTATATTGGAGAGTGCACTGCTGATAATGAGCATGGATAATGGCGTAAAAACACTAATCAACACCCAAATCACTCCAAAATAAGCAATCATCGGACTACGAATATTGAAAAATATGGAGAAAAAATCTTTCCACGCTACCGCCCAAATGTAAGGGGAAATAAACAGGGGCAATAGAAAAATCAATTTTAAAAATTTAC
>CAZOHX010000276.1:309-4654 GCA_964579315.1 uncultured Saprospiraceae bacterium | reverse complement strand
CCTTTTACGCCAAAATAATCAATTCCCGTTTTTGCCATATTCACTGCATTTTCCAATCCCATATAAGCGATAGAACTCTTGGTTAATTGCAAAATAATGGGTTGATTTTTTGATTTCACAGCTTCTAATATACCACGCAAGGTTTCAAAATTATAAAAATTGGTGGCAAGAATGGCTTCCTTATTGGCTTGAGCTATTTTTAATCTTTCTGATAATTTCATGTATTAAATTTTGAGTGAATGATTTCGATTTTTGCTTGTATATGAATTGAGTTTAAATATCTACTCCAAATTTTTCCTTTGCTAATCTAATTACCCGTTTCATATTTTTAAAAGCAGTTGTTCCTCCTGCAGCACAAGTATTAATAGCACCGATTAAATTTCCAAATCGAAGACAATCTTCGAGTGAATTCCCTTGTATAAATTGAAAGATAAATCCTGAGTTAAAACTATCTCCTGCACCAATAGCATCCACGACATCGTTATTTTTAAAAGCCTTCATCTCAATTTTCTCATTTTTATAATACCCACAAGAGCCGTCACCTCCCATTTTTACAATAATATGATTGGAATGGGGTAACAATATTGAAATTGCTTCTTCTATATTTCCGACTCCTGTTATGGCCATAAGTTCTTGCCGATTAGGCAAAAAGACATCTACAAACGGTAATAATGCTTTAAAATCCACATCCCATTTTTCTTCTGGATCCCATTGAATATCCAAGGAAGTTGTTAGACCATTTTCTTTTGCCATTATAAATATCTGGATAATATCTTTTTTAATTAAAGGCTGCAAAAAGATACTTGACACATGAAGATGTTTAGCTTTTTTCAATTCAGAAACTTTTACATCTTCAATTCCTAAATGAGCCATAGCACCTTGATGGGTCACCATTGCTCTATCCTCTTCATAATTTAAAACGATTGTAGCTCCAGTTTTGTGGTCTTTAGAACGAATAATTAAATCAGTATCTACCTTTCTTTTATGCAACGAATCAATGGTCAAATTGCCAAAAGTATCAATTCCTATTTTACCAATAAACCCCGTTTTAGCCCCCAATGTACTTATGTTAGATGCAAAAATGGCAGACGAACTTCCTAGCGTTAAAGTCATTTCATCAGAAAGGATTTCCTTTCCCACTTCGGGGAATCCATGAATACTATTTAAAATCAAATCTACATTTAATTCTCCAACGACAATGATATCGTATTTTTTTTCCATAATCCTTATCCATTTATTTTATGAGAAATTTTCAAATCTACTTTTTCCCTAAGAAATTTTACATCTTTTTCGTAAAACATTCCTAATTCTGACCGAAGACAATTGGCTCCTCCACAAGCAACGGTCAATCTAGCCATTTTTTCTAAATTAAATTTATTTTTCATACCGACTACCAATCCTGCAGTAACTGCATCACCACTCCCTACTGGACTTATGACATGGTCGATTTCAACCTTACACCAAATCATTTTTTCTTCATTTGAAATTACAAGCCCCTCTGCTCCTTTTGTCACAATAGATAGCTTGAGATACTTTTTTAATTCGGTAATCTGGTCTTCGATTTTGTCCATTCCAGTATAATCGTATGCCTCTGAATAATTTAAGTGACACGCAGTTGGTTGCTTCAATAAAGCATTACTCAGCTGAATACCTGTACAATCCAAAACACTAGGAATATCATATTGATTTGACAATTCAATCATTTGAGCATATGCATTTTCGGGTGCACCTGGTGGGCAAGAACCCGACATTGATACGATTTCTACATCTTCAAGAGTATCTTGATATATTTTCATGAAATCAGAAAAAATGTCATCATCTATAGTCGGACCAACTCCTAAAATTTCTGTTTCGTCAAAATCACTGTCCGATTGAAACGTTTGACAAATGCGTGTCCAAGATTTTACAGTTGGACCTATACACTTAATACCCTTATTTTGCAATTCATCTTTAATCCACTGCCCCGTAAGTCCTCCCCAAATGCCCAAGACAATCACATCTTCCCTTAATGTTTTCACACCTAAACCAACATGCACCCCCTTGCCCCCAGGAAATGAATTTTCTTTGACAATTCTATTAACTTCCCCTCTAGTAATATCGTTTACATATACTAAAGTGTCAATAGCCGGATTTGGACAAACAGCTAAAATCATATCAATATAGATTATGATTAAATGGATAAATATGTACACCTTGCACCACTCTATGTATCGCTCCTGTCGTCGAAGGAGCGTCTGGATTCAATCCCATTCCTATAGAACGGTAAGCAGCAAACAATTGAATAGGTAGAAGGCTACAAATGGTCAAATATTGCTCATTAATTTCGTTATTAGACAGTTCAATATTCAAGTCAAAAATATTTTTTGATACCAGATTACCAATTCCAATCGTATATAAAGGAGATTGCTCATTCTTAATGGATTGAACAAGGTCATTCTCATACTTCATCACATAAGGGTCATTGGAAAGAAAATAAACCATCAAAGTTGAATTATCCACAACAGCTTTGGGTCCATGACGAAATCCAAGGAATGAATCAAATTTACATAGTAAATCTCCATTGGTTAATTCTTGGACTTTCAAATGTGCTTCTCTAGCAACGCCCATCAATGGACCAGAGCCTAAAAACACAGCCCTAGTCATTTTTTTACTAGAAATTTCTTTCAAAATAGGTCTGTAATCCTTTAAAATATTTGCTCCAATTTCAGAAATGATATTCACTTGATACTCTTGATCTTCGATACTATCCATTTGTGAAATCAAAATACTAGATAATGCCATTGAAGTTACACTACTCGTCATTGCAAGACCTTTATCATTGGCTGCTTCGGGTAAAACTATAGAGAGTTGATCGTTTTTCATGTCAAACTGTGCCAACTGCCCTGATTTATTACAAGTTATGATGAGATGTTTTGTATTTTGATTCAGCTTATTTGCAAGATTTACAGCCCCTACACTTTCAGGGCTATTTCCCGATCTTGCGAAAGATACCAAAAGAAACGGTTTGTTTCTAGAAGGAATATAATGAGTTGGATGAGTAACAAGTTCAGTAGAAGAAACAGCTTTAGAGTTTAATCCAGTATTTTTTTGAAAAATACCCGCCACCATTTCTCCAATAAAAAACGAAGAACCAGCTCCAGTAAAAATCACTTCGGTATGAATTTCGGATTTAACCAAAGCCAAAAAAGTACTAATCTCTTTTTTTTGATGTAGCAGTTGAAGATAGACTTCTTTCCATAATGAAGGCTGCTGATCTATTTCATTTAACGTATAACAATCCGATAAATCCATTTATCAATTATTTTTAAATTCTATTTGAATAATGCAAATAAATTTCATTTCATTACGAAATTAACGACAAACACAATATTACAAAGAAATAATAAGATTTTGAAAGGTTTTTTACTTTTTTTATAAAATATCTAAAAATAATAGTAATTTAGTGTTACAAATCAATATAATGCCAACTAAAAAATGGGAAAAGGAACAAGAAATACTTTAGATAGACGTACACAGATTTTAAAAAAATTAGAAAAAGAAGAAAGACTATCTGTCACAGAATTGAGTAAATTATATGATGTCAGCGAGGTGTCCATTCGCAATGATTTAGGCAAATTAGAAGAAAAGGGACTTTTGATTCGTACTCGGGGGGGAGCCATTAAAAAGCAACCCGTCAATTTTGATTTAAGTCTAAATATGCGAGTCAATCGTTTCAAAAAAGAAAAACAGCGTATTGGCAAAAAGGCTATAGAACTTATTCAAGAAGGAGATACTATAGTGATGGATTCAGGTTCTACCACACTCGAAATTTCAAAAAATTTGGCCAATTTTAAAAATATCAAATTAATTACCAATAGTTTGCCCATAGCAGAGCAAGTAGCTGATTTTGGTGGTGTAGAAGTCATCATTGCAGGTGGTATTTTACGTCCTGAAATGCGATCACTTATTGGCCCAATGGCAGAACAAAATTTAAGAAATTACTTTTGTGATATTGCGTTTCTAGGTACAGATGGTATTGAATTTGACAAGGGCATTTATACACCAATCATACACGAAGCTACTCTTTCAAAAACAATGATGGAAATTGCCAAAAAAGTGGTCGTTGTTACAGATTCCAGTAAATTTGGTCGTAAAAGTTTCGTAAAAATAAGTAGCATCGATATGGTGGATGCTATTATTACGGATAACGGGATTCCATATGGTGAGAAGCAAAAAATATTAGATAATGGTATTGATTTATTTTTAGTTTGATTTATTTTTAATTTGTTTAGGTTTAAATAATTTAGACAGTGAAAAAAGCACTATATAGATTAAAAAAGAAAATAAGCTTTAAAAGTAGTGCAAC
>CAZOHX010000276.1:0-299 GCA_964579315.1 uncultured Saprospiraceae bacterium | reverse complement strand
AATTCTAATATTGCACAAAGTGACGCTAAAAGTGTAAGTTATATTTTAAACAAGCTGTACTATACGAAAGAAAGAACTTTATATGAAATTGATTTAAATGATATTTTGAAGAAATTATAGATATTCTATAGCTTTAGAAAGTAGTGCTACTAGCCAAAATTATCTTTTAAGGATGTAATTTTTTAGTTTTTAGGATTTTTTTCTATTTTTAGATTTGATTTATATCATAAAAACAATACGATATTAAACCAAAACATACATGAAAGACAACGAATATAAAGCATGGGAAAAAGATGTAG
>CAZOHX010000275.1:0-4657 GCA_964579315.1 uncultured Saprospiraceae bacterium | reverse complement strand
CAATGATGTTGTTAAGATTACGTTAATGTCTGTTAATGGACATGCCAAAAGAGATTATTCATTATTCTATCCTACATGTTGATGATCAACAATCACATCTCTACGTGCACTCCCCCAAAAAACACCCAAAGAAAAACCAGCAATCAAGTGCCAAACGCCCCACCAAGCAGCAACCAAAGCCATCCCTCCCAATCCATTGAAAAAGGCGAAAATAATAATCAATCCTAACCCAGAATTTTGAATACCCGTTTCAATACTGATGGTTCTAGCATCTTTTACTGAAAGTCCATTCATTTTTGCAAAAATATATCCTTGAAAAAATGCAAGAAAATTATGAATTAACACAATAAAAAATACATATTTCAAATAGACTTTAATATTTTCAAGATTTCCTAATAGTGCTGCAATAATCAAAGCGATAAACAAAAATAATGAAAACGATTTCATTGGCTTACGAATCTTCTCTGCAAACAATGGGAGTTTTTTACTGATGGTCATACCAATTACTACGGGAATCAATATCAAAGTCGCAACTACTTTCAATATTTGAAAAGGATCAACATCAATTGATTGTAAAAGCGTCGCTGTAGATGTGTTCAGCCTAGCCCAAAATCCAAATAAAACGGGTGTCAAAATAATAGATGCCAAGGTAGATATAGATGTCATCAAAATAGATAATGATGCATTTGCTTTAGCCAAATATACGATATAATTAGAAACATTTCCACCAGGGCAACTCGCCACCAAAATCATTCCTAAGGCAACGCTTGCAGGAGGATTTAGAAAATAAATCAATATAACAGTAATTAAGGGAAGCAACACCAATTGAGAAATCAAACCAACCACCAAAGGTTTTGGTTTGTAAATATATTTTTTAAAATCTTTCAATTCAATATTTAATGATACCGCAAACATCAATATTGCCAAGCAAATATTCAGCAAAAATAATTTGTTCTCATCAAAATTAATTTGAATTAAATCTATGTTTTCCATTATGTTGTTTTATACAATTTAGAAATTGTTTGTTTGTAAATATACAAGATAAATATCTTTTCTCCTAAAAAATAGAATCTTCAGAACCATTATTTTATCTTAGCGACCTATTTTTAGAAAACTAAAGGGTTTATATGGACATCACGCTTATTTTTGATATTGGAAAAACCAATAAAAAATGCTTTCTTTTTGATCATAACTTTGAAATCATAGAGAAAGACGAAGTTAAAATTGCTGAAATTTGGGATGAAGACAATTTCCCCTGTGATGATCTGAAATTTCTTTCTAAATGGATTTTGACGATGTACAAAAAGTTTTCGGCAAAATATAATGTCACTAAAGTCAATTTCTCAACATATGGAGCATCTTTTATTCATTTAGATAAAAATCTAAAACCTATTACTCCTTTATATAATTATTTAAAAAAAGTAAAAGATGGATATTTTGATGATTTCTATCAAAAATATGGTGGAAAAGATAATTTTTCAAGAGCAACTGCTTCTCCAGCTTTAGATTTTCTCAATGCTGGTTTACAATTGCTATGGATTAAAAATGAAAAACAATTTTTATGGGATAAATGGAAGTATTCATTGCATTTTCCAAATTATTGTGGATTTCTTTTACATGGACAATTGATTAGTGAATATACAAGTATTGGATGTCATACGGCTCTTTGGGATTATGAAAAAATGGATTATCATCAATGGGTAGAAGATGAAGATTTGACCCGATTGTTACCCGAAATCGTGAATGGTCGTACTACTTACCCACATGTTTCAGATAAAAACACATTGGTTGGAACGGGGCTACATGATAGTTCTGCTGCACTTATTCCATATCTTTTCGGAGTAGAAGAACCATTCATGTTAATCTCTACAGGAACATGGTGTATCACTTTAAATCCAAACAATACAGAAGTCTTAACTTTAGATGAATTACAAAAGGATTCACTGCAATTTTTGAGAATCAGTGGCAAACAGGTCAAGGCATCTCGCTTATTTCTAGGAAAAGCCTTGGAAGTACAATTATCCAATTTAAATTATCATTTTGATATTGTAAAACCCAATTTAGATGATTATAAAAATATCGTTTTTGATAAAGATTTATATCTAAAAACGAAGAATAATAATAAAAAAGCCTTTCATTTTACGTCATTAGGTGATACTGACGATAGAAATATATTTTTGAGTAGTTTCTCCAATTTTAAAGATGCTTATTTTCAATTAATGTTTGAAATAGTACAACGGCAAATCGATGCAATTAAATTAGCGATAGGAAATACAAAAGATATCAAAACAATCTTTATTGATGGTGGATTTTCTAAAAATGATGTATTTTGTAAAATGCTAGCCCACGAATTACCGCAATTTACTTTTAAAATTACAGATGTAGCAGCGGGGTCTGCCTTAGGAGCAGCCATTGCCATCAATCCCGATTTGTTCAGTCCTGCACATTTTGATAGTATTTTAAAAGTACAAAACATTGAAATATAATTAACAATGAAAATAGCTTTATTCATTCCTTGCTACATTGATCAGTTTTATCCACAAGTGGGTATTGCAAGTTATGAATTGTTGACCAAATTGGGCTTTGATGTAGATGTTCCGACAAAAGCAACCTGCTGCGGACAGCCGATTGCCAACTCAGGATTTGAACATCAAGCCATCCCTGTTTATGAAAAATATGTGGACGCCTACGCAGGGTATGACTTCATTGTCATGCCGTCGGGTAGTTGTACGCTGCATGTGAAACAGCATTATGATATTCTTCCACAATCCGAAAATGTTAAAAATATACGTTCCAATACCATTGATATTATTGATTTTCTGATAAAATTTGCTTGGGATAAATTACCCAAAATTGACTTCCCGTATCAAGTAGCACTGCACATGGGTTGCCATAGCCTACGAGGCTTAGGACTTGGGCATTCATCTGAATTATATGTAAAACCTACCAATCAACTAGAAATCTTGATGCAAAAAGTAAATACTACGTCTTTAAATACTTTTGAAAGACCCGACGAATGTTGTGGCTTTGGAGGTACTTTTGCGGTTTCGGAAGAAGCCATTTCTACCAAGATGGGTCAGGATAAAATAAAATATATCAAAAATACTCCTACCGAAATCTTAATTAGTAATGACGTTTCATGCTTGATGCATTTAGATGGTGTGGCTAAAAAAGGAAAACAGCAGTTAAAGATGATGCATATTGTGGAAATATTAAATTTATTTTAAGATGCCACAAATTTCTCCACAAAAAGCTCGAATTAATAAAATATTGGCTTCCCTTCTTACGGGGTTAGTGGCTATTTTATTTCTTGCAATTGTTTGGAAATTAAAGAATTCAAACTCTAATAGATTCTATATTGTAATAGGCATTGGTAGCTTGGTTTGTTATCAAGTATATCAAGCACTAACAGCAAAATATAGAAAACGAAATGCACTTTTATCAATTCCATTCCCTAAAAAGTGGAGAACGCTCTTATCCATGCATGTTTCATTTTATAATGCTTTGTCGGATAAAAAGAAGCATCAATTTGAGCAAAATATCCAAATTTTCATAGCAGAAAAGCGGATTACAGGCATCAAAACACCGATTAATGATAAAATTAGAATTTTAGTGGCATCAAGTGCAATTATCCCCATTTTCGGTTTCAAAGAATGGGAATACGATAACCTAGGAGAAGTGCTCATTTATCCCAATTCCTTCGACCGAAATTTTAAAACGGAAGGAAGCAATCGCTCTATTTTAGGAATGGTCGGTAATGGAAATCTTAGCGGAATCATGATTTTATCTAAAAATGCCTTGGTTTACGGATTTACAAATGCGGATGATGGTCATCATACTGCAATTCATGAATTTATTCATTTAATTGATGGACAAGATGGTAGCTTTGACGGAGTACCTTCTCTTTTATTGGAAAATAAATATGTTCTTCCTTGGTTGGATTTAATGTATAAAGAAATTGAAAAGATAAAAACAAAGAAATCTAGCATTAATCCATATGGAGCTACCAATAAGGTAGAATTTTTCGCAGTAGCGAGTGAATATTTCTTTGAAAAGCCAGTGATAATGAAGAAAAATTATCCTGAACTGTACAAAATGCTAGTCCAGATATTTCACCAAGATTTGACTAATAAAATTAAATATCAATTTCGAGATTTAATCAATTATTCAGGTCGAAAAATTGGCAGAAATGCCCCATGTCCATGTGGAAGTGGAAAGAAATACAAAAAATGTTGTTTAGTAAATTAATATTGGACTTTTTTGTGAACTCAGGAATACACCCAAATACGTAATATGTTAAAACTAATATTTTTGTTGCAAATATAACACTTTTATTATATATTGTAATGCACCAATAAAAACATATCTAAACATTTTGTAATCATGAAATTAACATTTACACTTTTATTCAATTTTATTATCACACTAGTATTCGGACAATATGTTTTTCCTTTTCATAAGGTAGAATTTAAAGATTACACTCCGAAATGGTTAAAATATAGTATAGATGAAACATTTGATCAAGACTTAGTACATAGTGATGATTCAAATTTTTATCTTCAAGCTAATCAACAAGATTTATCATTTATAGACGGAGCCTATTTATATAAAGTAATAACCGTAAATCCGTATATAGTCAGTGGAACCTACATTGAAA
>CAZOHX010000274.1:0-4674 GCA_964579315.1 uncultured Saprospiraceae bacterium | reverse complement strand
ATATCTACAGAAGTTTCTCCAGTATAGGCACCATTTTCAGCAAAATGACAGTTTTGAGCAGCCAGATGAAGACTTTTTTTATTGGCAATAATATCGTGTACGGCTTTCAACTCAATGAAAGGAGGTGCTAAAATTACACGACACTGATATGGGGCATTGGTTTTAATTTCTTCTGCCAATGCCATACCCGTTTCCAATGTAGTATTCATTTTCCAATTTCCAGCGGCTATTCTTTTTCTTTTAATTTCCATAATTGTGAATAATTTATAATTCTTTGAATCCCAAATTAAGTTGGTGGACACTTATGTTCAACTATTTAAGTCCCCGACCCAGTTTTTCAATTTTACCCTCTTCATCAAACTGTTTCATCATTCTATCCAACACTCCGTTGATAAAAGACTTGCTTTTATCCGTACTATAAATTTTACTAATATCGACATATTCATTCAGTGTTACTTTGACAGGAATAGAAGGAAAATACAACAATTCGGTGACAGCCATTTTTAAAAGAATTAAATCAATGATTGCCAATCTGTTAACATCCCAATTCTGTAAAAAGGGAACCACCATTTCCAATAATGATTCATCATCTTGATACACACGCTCTAATAATTCATTTCCAAACTCATAGGCGGCTGTAGTTTTAGGTAGATAATTTTTATAAAAATCTCCTTCTACAGGAGCTGCCTTAATTGTTTTTTTCATAGCCCCCACTACCAATGACTTGTCTTCATTCCAAGAAGCATGAAAATCTATTTGAATTTCATTGAAATGCTCATCTTTCGCTAAAAATTTCAGCAATTCCTTCATGATTTGCTTATGATTTTCAATAGACGGTGAAGTCATCATTACATACTCCTGATAAAGTTCTGTTTTAGCAAAATTTCGATAAATAGATTTTACAAAATCATTTTGTCCAACATCACCTATATGATATTGTGCAAATAAAGTTTTAAGTCCTTGATTATTATAAAGAGATTGGATAATTTCATTGTCAAAAAGATGAGATTGAAAAGCTAAATCGGCAGGGGTAGGTCGATGTTTACTATGTCGTTTCTCTTTATCTATTTTTGAGTATCGAGCAATCCGAGTTAAATACCAAAGATTCAACAAAAATAACTCAAAAACATCATCAACCATTTGATGATATCCCGTTGTTAACTGTTTTAATGCTGTCTTCTCTTTCCTCGTTGCTGCATATAATTGCTGCATGACTTTAACTCGAACGATGTGCCTACTTATCATTTTCAAAAACTACTTTAAGTTATGGTACAAAGAAAGAACAATTTCTAAATTAATTCAATTATATTTTCTTTTTTTTTTGCTTTGTCGAAATTTAATTTTGATTTATTCCTAAAGATATGTAGTTGGACATATGTTTTTGCGTGTATATTAAAAAGGTGTATAAATCCCACAACATAACCTGCCCTGCCTACATCTTTCCCTCGAATAAGAAATAATTGAGTGCGTGACAAAATGTGGGAATCCATACCATTTGGTAGGCAGGATTGGATAGTGCCACAGCTACGCTGCTATTTTTCTATTCATTGCCCGTTGGGCTATGGATAGTGTCGTGGCTTTGCCACTTTTTAGCTTAGTGTGGCAATAGAATATTGTAAAACCAAAATCTCCCACTATATGTCACGCACTCAATTCATTTAGAGTCAAAAAATACTATTCAATAAACCCACTCATCAATATATCTCAAAAATATTTTGGCCAAGTTTTCGGCATCCGCAATTGCTCGATGTTGAATACCTGTAAATTCAAAGCCTTCCTTTTGAACGGCATTTTTCAAGCCAATTGGATTTTTTCGTTTTTTAATTTTTTGGTACTGCTTTTTTAAATCAATATGTTGATATGCCCATTCATGGTCTAAATCGTGCATAATACAATTATTTGCCAGTACATGTTTATCAAAACCGCTCCATGAACAAAGTAAATACTCTTCATCAAATACTTTTGCCCAATCTTGAAAATCTTCCACTACTTCAACGAAACGCTCTGCACTATTTACCTGATTTTGAGTGATAGATGTCAATTCTGTGCAAAAAGCAGACAACTGTGGATGAACCACAGGTTGTACAAATCGATCATAATCACCTAATACTTCGCCATAGCCATCGATCATGATAGCCCCAATTTCGATAATTTCTTGATCATCTGGACGTTCAATACCTTGCCAACAAGTGGCTTCTAAATCATAAATAATAAAATTCATAAAATGAGTTTTATAAAACTATTCTGAATATGAGAAATCTTCTTTTTTAATATCAACTACCTTGTCAAGATTGTAATTCTCCAAGCGATTATGATAAAAAAGCAATGTATTGAAGTCTTCACTTGCGATTTGACCATTTTTTGTAAATTTCAATGGTTTTCGGGAGTGAAAAACCCCTAAATTTTGAATACCGTTTTCAATCAGTTCCTTAGTGGGCAAAGAAATTTCCTTGGAAAGAATAATCTTCTTTTCCAATTCCATCTTAAATAATTTATCTTTCAATTGATTGACGACTTGTATTACGGTCTCCATATCAAAAGTGATTTCCTTGGCAGACAATCTCAAAATAGCATAAATATCCAAACTACTATTTTTTGCTTTCAAAATATTAAAAACCGCAAAAGCCACCAATTGACTACTCAAAACGACATTATTTTCATGAAAACTATCGACAATATGCTCTGCAAGAATTCTTGTATATTCAGATTCTCGTTGATAATTTGCAGATATTTGTTTGTTTTCATCATAAAAATACTCTTGAATATTAATGGCTCTGCCATCCTTGATCGAAATACCATTTTCATCCACTACATTTCCCAAAACATCCATTGGTTCACCAAAAGAAAAAGTAATATTTGAACTTTTAGAAAAGATTTGCCATAAAAACTTACCCATTTTCTTTTTACTATAAGTGCCATCTTTAGTTTTGATATAAAATTCTCGACCAGTAGTTTTTAAATAATTTTCAATCAAAAAAGGAGCTTCCAAGACGAAATGATAATTTAAAATCATCGGAACAATAAATATTTTTTCATCTTTTCCATTTTGAAAATTGGCACGCTGAGCTTCAACTGCCGTACTCAATAAACCCAATTTTAATTTTTTCTCCAAAGAGCCACTTCGAGAACGAGTTCCGCCTGGAAAAAACAAACTATGAGTTCCCCGTTGTAAAGAAAGATTAGAATTTTCTTTCAATGTAGCCAAATACAAGGCATTTTTCTTTCGACGATCAACACGATAAGCCCCAAGGCGATTCATAAAATAAGCAGTATATCCCGTATTGTACAAATTGAGCCCTGCTCCATAAGCAAAAGCGGGTAATCCCAAGACTGCATCCAGATAATAACCAATCATTATAGAATCCAAATTGCTAAAATGAGTAGGTACAATCACAACAGTCCCCTTGGTGATCAACGACCGCAATTTATCGACAGGCCCCACGGTCAACATGCTATCTGTAACTCTAAAACGAGAGCCATACAATCTTTCAAAATTTCGATTAGCAGCTGTATTTAGGAGACGATTAAACAATCTAGTTAGAAATTTTCGAGCAAACAAAAAGGTTTTGATATTAAAAGTACCCACAATTTCTTCGGCATATTTATCCAATAAGACATCGAGAATATATTCATTGACTTCACGTGCTTCTTCGGGAGATTTCCCAAGAGATTCTTTAGCCAATTTACTTCTCAATTTATCAAAAAAAGCTTTTTCATTGCTAGGATCTACCTTCCAAGGCTCTTCTTCAATCCTTATTCGCTCTAGATATACCACCTTTGCTAGAACAGCCCCTAGCCTATCCTTATATTTCGAAAGAATACGCTCCGCAGTTACCGTTTTTATCTCGTTGATAAAAGCATCTCTATCTTCACTCAATTTATAAATTGGCCAATCTTTGAGATCTGGCAAAATAGGTTTTAACACATGATATTTAGAATATTTATCAGTCCTTTTCTTCATCTCCGTATTACATTTAAAAATTGGCATTAATTGCTTCAATAAAAGAAAGCATTTCATCTTTTCCCTTCCGTTTGTTTGAAGAAGTAATAAATTCTTGAGGTAGAGATTCCCAAGATTTGAGTAATTCTTCACGTATTGCGTTCAAGTTGGCTTCCAATTTATCTTTTACCAATTTATCTGTTTTCGTATAAACAATCGCAAATGGAACTCTAGCTTGTCCCAACCAATTGATAAATTCCATATCGATTTTCTGTGGTGGAATATTGGCATCCAATAAAATAAAAGCACACATCAACTGTTGTCTTTTTTGAAGATAACCTTCAATCATTTTTCGCCATTCTTGGCGTTTAGACTTAGAAATTTTGGCATAGCCATAGCCAGGTAAATCAACGATATTCCAAGAGTTGTCGATAATGAAATAATTGATCATCTGCGTTTTTCCAGGTTTCTTGGATGTACGAGCCAAATCCTTTCGATCACACAACATATTGATAAGAGATGATTTTCCTACATTTGATCGTCCAATGAATGCAAACTCAGGTATCATGTTGGGTGGACACATGGACACTTTAGGAAAACTTGCCGTATAATTTGCTTCTACTATTGTCATAAGCTACAAAGTTATCAATTATTTTGGAAAGGTGGAGTATAATACCCATCAATCCAAAAAAACATCCCCCTCATCCACATCAATCACATCCCCATACGCCTTC
>CAZOHX010000273.1:0-4688 GCA_964579315.1 uncultured Saprospiraceae bacterium | reverse complement strand
CAATGCTCCTACAAATACACCTACCTCATTAGAGTTTATGAGATGTCAACCAACAGTGGGTAGCATAGGCGATTTTGTATGGCGAGATGCGAATGGAAATGGTGTTCAAGATAACGGAGAATATGGAATGGCTAATATTTTTGTAGAACTTTTAGATTGTAATAATAAAGTTGTTCAACAAGTTTGGACAGACAATAATGGACAATATAGTTTTAATGATGTTCCAGCTGGAAATTATAAAGTATTTGTGTATCCAAAATGGGGGTTTTATACATCTCCCCAAAATCAAGGTGGTAATAACCAAGAGGATAGTGATATTAATATCTGGACGAATACAACCAATTTCATCAGTCTTAATGCTGGTCAAAATCTGACTGGAATTGATGCAGGTCTTACTCCATATTTCCCATGGTTCAGACAAGAGCAAATTCTTAATTTAACATTAGCTACAAATAGACTAGTTGCTGATTTGGAGTGGGAAACCAATACATCTGAATTTAATGATCATTTTTTAGTACAACGCTCTAATACAGGTTATAATTATGAGACTATAGCTACTATTGAAAATCAAAATATTGGTGTCTATAAATACACAGATAATCATCCAAAAAATGGGGTGAATTTTTACCGTATCATTGCTATTACAACAAAAGAGAATGAAATTCATTCAAACTCTTTATTTGGACATTTTGACAGTCGTGAAAAGATTAGTATATTCCCAAATCCTGCCTCTGATTATTTGATGTTGAACTTGACGCCTTATGAAGGACAGTCTGTTGATATATCTTTAATCAATGCATTAGGAGAAGTCAGTATGAAAAAGCATATTGAATCTGTTTCAGAAGATTTAATTCGCTTAGATTTGGATAATCAAGTTGAAAATGGTCTGTATCATTTACAAATTATAAATGAAGATGGAAAATCCTATATTCAGAAAATCGTTGTAAACAAATAACAACAAAAAAAATCAAATAAGCTTACAGTGGATACTTCATAGAAGTATCCACTTTTTTTATTTAATTGGGTAAAAAATGATATTTTCAGAATTGCAACCTAGACAGATTCTAAATAAGAGTTTTATGGACTATAAACTCCTTGAAAATTTGACATTACTCAATAACGTATTAAATTTGTGGGTATAAATTACATTTAAAATAAATTTTACATATGAATTGGTTTACTAGGTTTTTGACGTCATCTCTTGGGAGAAAACTTATAATGAGTTTAACAGGATTGTTTTTGATAATTTTTCTGATTATCCACGTAACTGGTAATTTACCCTTAACTTTCAATGATAACGGAGCAGCATTTACGGCTTTTGTCCATTTTATGGAAAGTAATTTTCTAATTTCCAAAGTATTAGCAATGGGGCTTTATGCTGGATTTATTATTCATATCATTCAAGGATGGATGATTTGGAATAGTAACCGAAAAGCACGGGGCGGTCAAAAATATGCCGTCAATAAATTTGTGAAGGTAACTTGGACTTCAAGAAATATGGCATTATTAGGAACTATTGTTTTCTTTTTCTTAGTAGTACACATGGGTGACTTCTTTGTTCCATTAAAGGTAACGGGAGTTGTTGCAGAACATGATTTATATCAACATGCCATTGATAAATTTCACAATCCACTTTATGTAGTCATTTACGAATTGGGTATCTTGGCATTGTTTTTCCATTTATCACATGGATTTCAAAGTGCATTTCAAACATTGGGATTAAATCATAAAAAATATACACCTTTAATTAAGACTTTAGGTTGGATTTATGCAATTGTAATTCCAGGATTATTTGCATTTATTCCATTATATATTTTATTCACTAAATAAGACATTAAAGCATCTATATTTAAAATAGAAGCATTTAATATATAATCATTTTCAAAAAAGTAGATATATGAAACTTGATGGCAAAGTACCAAAGGGATTACCACTAGCAGATACATGGACAAATTATCGTTCAAAGATGAATTTGGTAGCTCCTAATAACAAACGAAAGATTGATATAATTGTAGTGGGAACAGGTCTAGCAGGTAGTTCTGCGGCAGCTTCTTTGGCTGAGATGGGATACAATGTAAAAGCTTTCACCTTTCATGATAGCCCACGACGTGCACATAGTATAGCAGCACAAGGGGGAATCAATGCAGCGAAAAATTATCCCAATGATGGAGATAGTATTTATCGTTTGTTTTACGATACTGTAAAAGGTGGAGATTATCGTTCTCGAGAAGCCAACGTGCATCGTTTGGCAGAAGTGAGTAACAATATTATCGACCAAGCTACTGCTCAAGGTGTACCTTTTGCAAGAGAATATGGTGGATTATTGGCAAATCGTTCTTTTGGTGGTGTGCAAGTTTCTAGAACATTTTACGCAAGGGGTCAGACAGGACAGCAATTGCTTTTAGGAGCATATAGTGCTTTGTCAAGACAAATTGCCACAGGACAAGTGACGATGTACAATCGACATGAGATGTTGGATGTAGTGATTGTAGATGGAAAGGCACGTGGAATTATTGCAAGAAATTTGGTAACAGGAGAAATTGAAAGACATGCGGCACATGCCGTTGTTTTAGCGACTGGTGGATACGGAAATCTTTATTATCTTTCTACCAATGCGATGAATTGCAATGTAACGGCTGCATGGAAATCTGTAAGAAAAGGAGCGTATATGGCAAATCCATGTTATGTTCAAATTCACCCAACATGTATCCCCGTTTCAGGAGATTATCAATCCAAATTGACCTTGATGTCTGAAAGTTTGCGTAACGATGGACGGATTTGGGTACCTAAAAACGCAGATGACGCGAGATTGATAAGAGAAGGGAAAAAAGCAGCCAATGATATTCCTGAAGAAGATAGAGATTATTATTTGGAAAGAAGATACCCTGCGTTTGGTAATTTAGTACCAAGAGACGTGGCATCAAGAGCAGCGAAAGTTGCCTGTGATGGAGGAAATGGAGTAGCACCTACGGGATTAGGTGTATTTCTTGATTTTGCGGCAGCAATTCAACGATATGGGAAGTCAGAAGCTTTCGCTATGGGAAACCACAATCCAAGTAAAGCAGAAATCATCAAATTAGGAGAAGGTATTATCGAAAAGAAATACGGTAACCTTTTTGAAATGTATGAAAAAATCACAGGTGATAACCCATATAAAGTACCTATGAAAATTTATCCAGCCATTCACTATACAATGGGTGGATTATGGGTAGATTATAATTTAGAAACAAATATTCCTGGACTATTTGCTACAGGAGAATGTAATTTCTCCGATCACGGAGCCAACCGACTAGGAGCATCTGCCTTGATGCAAGGATTAGCGGATGGATATTTTGTTTTACCTTATACCATTGGTCAATTCTTATCAGGAGAGATTAGAACTCCAAAGATTGCAAATGATTCGCCTGAATTTATGAAGGCAGAACAAGAAGTAAAAGATCGTTTGGCGAAGTTATTAAGTATTCAAGGTACTGAATCTGTCGAAAATTTCCATAGAAGACTAGGTAAAATCATGTGGAATTATGCAGGGATGGCCAGAAATGCGGAAGGATTACAAGCTGCTATCAAAGAGATACAAGCACTTCGAAAAGAGTTTTGGGAAAATGTATATGTTCCTGGTACAGCAGATGAAATGAATCAAGAATTAGAAAAAGCATTAAGAGTAGCAGATTTCATGGAAATGGGAGAAATGTTGGCAAAAGATGCCTTAGAGAGAAATGAAAGTTGTGGCGGGCACTTTAGAGAAGAATATCGTTCTCCAGAAGGAGAAGCCATGAGAAATGATGCAGACTATGCTTATGTTGCAGCTTGGGAATGGAATGACGGAGATATGAAAATGCATCGGGAAGATTTAGAATTTAAAGACATTGAGTTAAAGACTCGTAGTTATAAGTAGGAGTTTAGTTGTAGATGGTGGAATTAAAATAAGATTTTAAAATATTAACAGACTTAAAAATATATTAAGATGCGATTAACGCTTAAAGTTTGGAGACAAAAAAATGGAAATACAAAAGGTCAATTTGAATCCTATCAAGTTGACGCCAACGAACATATGTCTTTTCTAGAAATGTTGGATGTATTAAATCAACAATTGATCGAAGAAAAGAAAATCCCAGTGACTTTCGAGCATGATTGCCGGGAAGGAATTTGCGGAGCCTGTAGTTTGGTAATCAATGGTCGTCCACACGGATTGTCACAAGGAACAACCGCCTGTCAATTGCATATGCGATTTTTTAAAGATGGCGATATTATCACAATTGAGCCATGGAGAGCAGCGGCTTTTCCAGTATTAAAAGATTTGATGGTGGATCGTTCTGCATTTGATAGAATCATCCAAGCAGGTGGATATATTTCTATTCCTACGGGTGCTCCACAAGATGCAAATGCAATTCCTGTAAATGAAGAAATTTCTTCCTTATCAATGGATGCAGCAGCTTGTATCGGTTGTGGTGCTTGTGTTGCAGCATGTCCAAACTCATCTGCCATGTTGTTTACTGCAGCTAAGGTATCTCATTTAGGATTGCTGCCACAGGGTCAAGTAGAAGCCAACACTAGAGTCATACACATGGTCAATCAAATGGATAAAGAAGGTTTTGGACAATGTTCCAATACCTATGCATGTGAAGTAGAATGTCCGAAAGAGATTTCTGTAACGAATATTGCTCGATTAAACAGAGCGTATAGGAAAG
>CAZOHX010000272.1:0-4705 GCA_964579315.1 uncultured Saprospiraceae bacterium | reverse complement strand
TTCTTTGTTTTACCGCATCTGGATCCACTTCCGCAATCACACTTACCGCACCTGTAATGACTCCTGCGATGGATTGTGCACCTGACATACCGCCTAAGCCCGAGGTAACGAATACTTTTCCTGCCAAGTCATTGCTCCCTGCTTCTAGTCTTCTCCCTGCATTCAAAAGAGTGATAGTTGTGCCATGCACTATGCCTTGCGGACCTATGTACATAAAAGAACCTGCTGTCATTTGTCCATATTGAGTCACTCCCAAGGCATTGTATTTATTCCAATCCTCTTTACTAGAATAATTGGGAATCATCATGCCATTGGTAATCACTACTCTTGGTGCATTTTTATGAGAAGGGAATAATCCCAATGGATGTCCTGAATACATGACCAAAGTTTGTTTATTCGTCATTTTGGACAAATATTTCATAGTCAAAAGATATTGCGCCCAATTTTGGAATACGGCACCATTTCCACCATAAGTGATTAATTCATGCGGATGTTTGGCAACTTTTTTATCCAAATTATTCTGAATCATCACCATTATTGCCGCTGCTTGCTTACATTTATGGGGATATTCATTGATGGGACGAGCATATATGTCATAATCGGGTCTAAAACGATACATGTAAATTCGTCCGTAGGTTAAGAGTTCTTTCGCAAATTCAGGAGCCAATTCTGCATGAAATTTCTTGTCAAAATATCTCAATGCATTTCTCAATGCCAATTCTTTTTCTTTTTTAGTCAAAACCCCTTCGATTACTCTTTTGGGAGCATGACTTACGTTATTGTCGTAAGGTTTTGCTTTTGGCAATTCATTTGGAATTCCTTGTTTTATAGCTTTTTTAATACTCATATATTCTCCTTTTATCATCAACTTTTGGAAAGTTAGAAATTTAAACGCAAAATTACTATTTTTATGCAAATTTTAATCAAAACAGAAAAATGGATTCAAAAGAATTTTACAAAAAGGTAGAAAAGTTTTTAAAAGATGGACCAGGCGGATTGATGGATAAATTCAAACTAGATAGTTCTGATTTAATCAATGCCGTTAAAAACGTAGATCAAGAAGAAGTTGCTCGTGCCTTAAATTCTTGGGTAGATCCTAATAAAAGAGATGGTCTGAATCGAATTGCTCTTCCACATGCCGTAGATACCAATGATACACTCATCGTAGGAATGTTACTTCATAAAGGTGCAGAACCCAACGTTCTAGGGCTGGATGGCGAATCTCCACTTTACAAGGCGGTTTTTTGGGAAAACAAACAGATTATTAGTCTGCTTTTGATTGCCAATGCGGATATTAAATTTAAAAACAAAGATGGGAGAACCCCCGTTGATATTGCCCAAGAATCTGGATATACATCAATTTCTGAATTGCTAGAAAAAGCCAATAACGATAGAAATAGAAAAATTTTGGAAAAAGAAACGGCCACCCACAATCGGCTAAAAGCAAAGGCTGCAGCTGCAAAAATACAAAGAGAAAAAGCTGCCCAAGAAAAAGAAAAAAAGAATATAGAAAAAAGACAGCATGCTTTATTAAAAAAATATCCCAATGCAATATCAAACCCATTGGAATCTTTACTTTTAGCCATAAAAAATCACGATAGCAAATCCGTAAAAGATTTTACAGAAAAAGTAGATAATCTCAATAAAACAATTGATAATATTTCGCCATTGCTAGCTGCACTTCACCAAAAACATGAAAAATTAACCATTTTTTTTATTAAAGCTGGAGCCAATCCGCTATTAGAAGATAATGAAGGGATTACTCCATTTCATATCGCTATTCAGAATAAAATGTATCATGTAGTGGAATATATCGTTGATCATTTTGATACAAAAAATGTATTGAACCATCCCAATCAATTGCTTTCACCCCTATTTTTATCCTACAAAGATTTAAAAATGGTCAATTTGCTGCTCAAAGGTGGTGCGGATCCTACTTGGGGAGGCAAAGAAGGCACTCCATTTGTTATCAAGGCAATTGAAAAAGGTTCTATTGGTATTTTGCCTATTTTAGATTTGTACAAAGTAGATTTGAATCAAATTATCAATGGAAAATCTATTTTGGAATGGGCTATTACGCACAATCGTATAGATTGGGTCAATGGATTGATTGAGGAAGGTGTAGATTTGACTGCTAAAAATTCAAAAGGGGAAACGATTCAGGAATTTGCAAAACAATTTAAAAATGATGATTTGATGAAAATGTTGGAGTAATTTAATTCCATCCAAAATTCACAGTAAAATAAGGCACTGGATTATGGGTAAATGACAATACATCTAGAGCGTAGTTACCCTTGTCTGTTTGAACTAAATCGTCTCGAAATACATTAAATTTTTTGTAGATGTTGTAAATACCCATTTTAATTGCCCATGTAAATTTCTTGCGAGTTGTTCGACTCCAAGAGTATGACACATTTAATCGATGAGATGCAGGAAATCTATAATTATTAATTTCATCAAAATCCAAAACTTTTTCACCTGACAGATCATAATGCCAACGAGTTGGAATTGTAGTATAATACCCTGATGCATATTGCCAAATAGCTCCAATTTCTTTTCGGCTTTTTTTAGATTTAAAACGATGTAAAAATACGATATTAATATTATGTGTTTTACTGTATTTATAGGGAAATTCTTTACCATCGTTTATTCCATCAAATTGCCTTGTACTTTTTCCCAAATAATAAGAAATCCATCCCCTTGTTTTTCCTTTTATTTTTTCAAATTTCATTTCATAACCATAAGCTTTCCCCCTTCCAAATTCAAAACTATCTTCCCAATTCTCTACACTATTCCAAACATTTACTCCTGACTTTGGTCTAACAATATTTTTTAGCATTTTTAAAAAAACACCTGTCTGAAATACCCACTTTTCATCCCAACTATACATATAATCAATTGAAAAATGATGTGCCAATTGGGGTTTTACTTTACGAGTAGAAGGCAACCACATGTTTGCTCCTAATACATTGCTAGTATTGGATAAGATTCTATCATATTGCACCATTTTACTAAACGATACTTCTATTTTACTTTTGTCATTCAAGTGATAACGCAATTTCATTCTCGGTTGAGGATAAAAATAGGTAGTGTCTTTGGTTTTCAATAAAGAGTTGTAAAGTCCAAATTGAAATGACCATTTTTTATTAATGCTATATTCATCTTCTAAAAAAACGTATAATTCATTGGATTCAATATCACTTGCATCCCTGTGCAATTCATTTTTATTTTCTATATTGTAAATCCATTTTGTTTTTCCTGGATCAGTAGATTGCAATATCAATCCTGCTCCAATATTGATATAGTGTTTTGTATTCATACGGTAATCAAAACGTGTTTTTATTCCTTTTTGATAGACACCTGCCTTATAACTAAGTTCATAAATATCATGTCCATTTTGTTGCTGAGCTACTTCAATATTATAATTAAACTGACTAAAATGTGCACTCGTTGTCAAATACGCTTTCCGATTTAACTTATGAAACCATTTGGTAGCAAAAATTTTATTTCCCCAAGATATTCCAAATTGATCCAATCGCTTTCCATATATAAAATCGGAATTTTCATCTAGACCAATTGGTTTGGAATCAATCGAGTCCAAAATAGTATATAAATCTTTTCCTTGATAAAAAATAAAACTTACTTTGTCTTTTTTGGAAATATCGAAATTCACTTTCGCATTCAGATCCCTATATGAAACAGATGGTATTAATTCAAGACCTTCTGAACCCGTTAAAAAATCAAAAATAGAACGCCGATAAGAAAAAATAAACGATGATTTCTCTTTCACAATAGGCCCTTCCACAAAGCCTTTTAAAGATAATAAACCAACAGATGTTTGTACGTGAAAATTATTTTTATCCCCTTCTTTCATTCTAATATCCAAAATAGACGATAATTTTCCACCATAAAGGGCTGAAAATCCATGCGTATAAGCATCGACTGATTTAACTACATTTTCATCAAAAATAGAAACCAATCCGAAAAAATGAAGATTATTATAAACAGGAATTCCATCCAATAAAATCAAATTTTGCTCTGGCTCACTTCCTCTGATATTCAAATTACTCCCCAATACCCCATTAGATGATGTACCTGGAATCAATTGTAAATAGGATAATACATTTTCTTCGCCAAAAAAACTGGGCAAATTATTTACCTTATCAACATCAATTCTATGACTCGCATTATTCTTTTTCTTAACAAGAAACGCTTGATTCTTGAGCACTGGATTTGCAATAACTACAATCTCTTTAAGAAAACCTCCTGCATCCATATAAATATCTTTTTCGACATTCTTGGATAAATCAATCGTATCAATATAAGTTTGATACCCGATATACGTTGTCATGATTTTGTACTTTCCTTTAGGTAAAGTCAAACTGTAAAAACCCGATTTATTGCTATAAACACCTCGATAAGATCCCACTTCATAAATATTAGCACCAAAAAGTAGTTCACGACTTGTTCTATCTCGTACATATCCACTAATGGTAACTTCATCACCCCCATCTCGATACAAGACAATTTGCTGATTTTTTGCTCGAAATAAAATAGGAGTATCGGCAAATACATCTACCAACAATTCACCCAAAGGCATACTATCCCTTGAAAATGTTATTTCTTGATGGATGGGGATTCGATTTCGACTATAGGCAAAATTAATATTAGCAGTTTGTTCTAACTGTTGAAGTACGTCAACTAA
>CAZOHX010000271.1:0-4713 GCA_964579315.1 uncultured Saprospiraceae bacterium | reverse complement strand
GCTTTGTCAAAAAAGAAAGTATGATAGTCGTAACAGGAGCATTAGGATTTATTGGAAGTGCATTGATAAAACAGTTGAACATGATGGGGCACTTTGATATCCTTGCTGTTGATGATTTTTATCAAGATCGAAAAAATCCAAATATTGAACATAAAAAAATAAGAGAATTTATTCACCGTGATATATTCATACCATGGTTTGAACGTATTTATTCCCAAATAGATTTTGTATTTCATTTAGGAGCTAGAACGGATACCGCCGAAATGGATACGGCTATTTTTGACAAACTCAATGTTCAATATTCAAAAGATATTTGGAGATTGTGTACTCTGCATGATATTCCGTTGGTATATGCATCGAGTGCGGCTACCTATGGGATTGGAGATATGGGTTTTGATGATAAACACTCCATTGTCAAATCATTGAGTCCTTTAAATCCTTATGGAATTTCAAAAAATGACTTTGATATTTGGGCTTTAAATCAAAAAAAGAAACCGCCATTTTGGGCAGGCATCAAATTTTTCAACGTTTATGGACCAAACGAATACCATAAAAGTAGAATGGCATCCGTTATTTTACATACCGTAAGACAAATTAAAAAAACTGGAGCGATGAAACTTTTCCGCTCGCACAATAAAGATTATAAAGATGGTGAACAAAAACGAGATTTCATTTATATAAAAGATGTGGTCGCAGTATTGTATTTTATGATGGAAAAGATGCCCAAAAGTGGTCTGTATAATTTAGGTACAGGGGAAGCGAGAACTTTTTATGATTTAGCATCCAATACATTCAAAGCCATGGGACTTGAGCCCAAAATCTCATACATTGACACGCCTATTGATATACGAGATAAATACCAATACTACACACAAGCAAACATTACTAAACTGAAAAAAGCTGGATACAACCAAGCCTTTACCAGTTTAGAAGATGGAATTGATGATTATGTAAAAAATTATCTTTTAATTGAAAAGATTTGGTGATTTTAGGATTATTCTTTTACATAAACAAGACGAAGTAACTAATTAACTAGCCTTTTCTGTTTTTGGTTTATTGGATTTCTTTGGTCTAGCTTTTCCATATGATCCACTAATGATTTTTCCTTTTTTAGTTCTTTTATCTCCTTTACCCATGATATATTTAATTTTAAATTTTAAAAATGTGAAGTTATCATTATTTCATCGACTTGGCAAATAAAAGCAAAAAAAAGTCCCAGCGAAAAACGCTGGGACAAAAAAACCAAAGAATTCTAAAGGAATAACTTTTCTTAAAATGTGTTTCTTAGTGTGTTACTTTTAATCTTCATCTGCAATTTCATAGTGCAATTTCAGAATAGGATTGTTTTTGTGTTTATTTGTTTTTGTGTTTATTTGTTTGAGTGCTCTTGTGTATATTTATTTAAATTTTTAAGAAAATATTCATCCTTTTATACTTTAGTCGTTGGTTTCAATAAAAAGTCACAAAAAAATATTTTTTTTTAAAAAATAATCTTTTTTAGGAAAAATTCCGTTCTTTGATTAATCAATAGGAAACCACATTTTTTTGTGAAGAACCAAAAAAGCTATGAATACTATTATTGATTTATATAAAAAATCATTTTCGGGTCTTTCACGAGATATATTACTACTGGCATTGGTGACTTTGGTGAATAAAAGTGGTACTATGATTGTTCCATTTCTCACCATTTATCTCACACATCAAAAAGGATATAGCTTAGAACAAGCAGGTATTGTAATGACTTTTTTTGGATTAGGTTCTTTGCTTGGAAATTTTATAGGAGGAAAGCTAACCGATTTATTTGGTGCCTATAGGATTCAAATTTGGACATTGATTCTTTCAGGAATTGGATTTGTGTTGATGATTTATCTTCAAAATTTTTGGTATTACACGATAGGCATATTTACAGTCAATACGATAGCGGAAGCATTTCGTCCTGCCAATTTATCCTCCATCAACATCTATAGTAAACCCCAAAATAGGGTTAGATCCGTTTCTCTGATTCGGCTAGCGATCAACCTAGGTTTTGCCATTGGCCCTGCCCTAGGAGGCATACTCATTGTGTTTTGGGGATATGACTGGCTTTTTATCATTGATGGTTTGACTTGTATAATTGCTGCGTTTGTATTTTGGTTGCTGTTAGAAGATAAACCGATAATAGATGCGGACAAAAAAGCTCAACCAAAATTTAAAACATTAGATGTATTTAAGAATAAATCATTTGTCATTTTGATGATTTGTCAATTACTTGGAGCGATATCCTTTTTTCAATTATTTACTACATTTCCAATTTATATCAAAGAATATCTAGGATTTTCTGATACCTATGTTGGTTTTCTAATGGCCATTAATGGGATATTTATTGCGGTGGTAGAGATGCCTATTATATACTTAATCGAAAAAAAATATAGACGAATTTTTCTAATTGCCACTGGAAATATACTGATGGGATTTTCTTGGTATCTATTTAATATTTCTTTTTGGGAATACATGCCTATTTTAGTCGTTGTATTCATTTCTTTTGCAGAAATCATTGATTTTCCATTTAATTATTCGCTTGTTGTATCCATGTCAAATGAACGAAATCAAGGAATTTATATGGGGGTATATACGATGACTTTCTCCATAGCGTTTATTCTAGCTCCAAGTATTGGCACTTATATTGTAGCGCACTATGGCTTTCAATATTTATGGAATATGGCATTACTTCTTAATCTAATTTCAGGTTTTGTAATGTATTTTTATTTTAAAGGGAAAGCATTTTCGGAATAAATGATTTGCTTTGTGTCAAGTACATTCATTGTCCACTTACTTAACTAAATCTAAGCATTTTCAATAAAAATAAAAAAAGTCTGACATATTAACTATGCCAGACAGGTTTCTCAAAATAAAAGTATGTTCATGGTTTGTATCTTAAAACCGATTCAATTGTTTTATAAATTCCATGAGTAATATGCTCTTTTTAAACCATTAGAACATATAAAAATACATTTATTAGTAAAAAACCACATATATAGTGATTTCAAATTTTGTGCCAAATCCAAAAAAGGCATCCAATCAAAAGATGGATGCCTTATAAACACAGACTATGAGAAAACTCTATTGAGAGTTGAATGAGCGATAAAAAAAGAAGTCTAAAATTGTTAATTAACTCCTTCAAATTTAATATTTAATGAATCTTGAATTTGAATCAACAGTTCACGTGTGGGCCAAGCCCGATCAGATTCAAGAGATTGCACATTGTATTCTACGAGATCAAAAGCTTTTGCAAAATCATGAATGGTCATATTATTTTGTTGTCGTACCATTTTGATTTGCGTACCAATTGAATATCGTGTTTCATTAGTAATTAATGTCCCTTTAATTTTTTCTAGTGCATTGCTTTGACAACCCAAGAAAGCAAAAAGGGGAATCCATAATAAATTGTAAATTTTCATAATAATAGTGTTGTTTGTAATAGTTTAGAGCTTTCACACTCCAATCTAGGTGAAAAAAAGTGTGTGTAATTTTCACCAAAGTTATTTTTTATCAAACTCATGCAAATGATATTTCTCAATAGTAGCAATCAACTTTTCAGCATATCTTTTGTCCGTTGCATAGCCCAATTTTTGTAAGCCGTAAGCCCAACTTTTGTAGGTATTGTCCTTTAATAATTTTTTATATCGTCCAGAAACAATCATTTTAGAATGAGATCTCCAACTTTCCCATGCACTTGCATATTTCCTAAAAAAATCTTTATGATTATCATCAGAAAAATTGACACAATGACCTTTTTTACAATTTCTAGAAAAACACTTTATTCCAAAATGGTTATTATTTTTGAGAGCCAAAGTACTATGCCCTGCCCTACTCTCTATTAATCCCTGAGCCAATTTGATACTCGCAGGAATGCCAAATTTATGCATTTCGACCACTGCTACATCCCCAAATCGCTTAATATATTGCATGGTTTCTTTATCCTTTAATGTCATTGGATTGGCAGGAGCAAACGGATTAGATGGATCAGAAAAAGATGCTAAATGTGCCAAACTATTTTCAGTGGTCTTAGTTTCTTTTTTATCATTTTTGTCTTTTAAAAATGCGAAAGGTGCACTTGTTTTAACTTGAAACTGAAAATCTTTCTTAACCAATAGCAAAATAACCAATCCCAACGTCAATAATTGGAGTATAGGGATTTTTGAAATATTTAAGTTTATCCCATATTTTTGTTTGACTTGCACCATTTTTTTCAACAAAAATTTCTTGATTTTTAAAAATAGTTTAAAAAGCAATTTTTTTAACACCTGAAGAAAATCATGGAAGGTAACTTCTTGATTTTTGAATTCTGTTTCACTTGGCAATTGGATTTTTTCATCACCTTTAAAGACTTCAAATTCAATATTTCTGCTAGGATTGATGAAACTGATTTTTTGAGTGTTGTCATTGTAATTCATTTTAATAAGTATTTGTATTTGTAAAATTTATTTCGTCTTTTAATCTGACGCAAATATAAAACGAAATGTTTTAATATTCAAAACTTTTAAAACAAAAAATATTATTTATTTTTACGAAATACACGTAACTATTTGATTTTCAATTAATTAAAATAACATAAAAAGTTTTAAAAAAAACAAAAAATCAGGAATGATTATTATAAGGGCTATGAAGATGGCATATAAGATACTAAATAATAGCAGAAAAAGCTTCCTATTTTTCAATAGGAACAGTAGCATT
>CAZOHX010000270.1:0-4742 GCA_964579315.1 uncultured Saprospiraceae bacterium | reverse complement strand
AAAGCACCTATTCAATCAAAAATTACAAAAACAAAGATTGCTCATATTAATTCTCAACAGTTTTCTCACTTTTTTATTCTTGAAAGTGATGATTTGGGAGAACCCAATTTACTTTTGACGCCAGATTTTGCTCTTTGTCCTACGTGTCGTATCGAACTTGCAGATGCTACCAATCGACGAAATCAATATGCGTTCATCACTTGTACGCATTGTGGTCCTAGATACTCCATTACCAAAAAGCTACCTTATGATCGTGTGACTACGACAATGGATGATTTTGAGATGTGTCAATCTTGTAAAATTGAATATGAAAATCCTTTGAATCGGCGTTATTTTTCACAAACCAATTCATGTCCACAATGTAGGATACGATTGAGCTTGTATGAAGGTACAACATTGATTGATTCTGATTTTTTGGATTTCAAAACTATTGCAGCAGCTTGGCAGCAAGGAAAGATTGTAGCTATAAAAAGTATGGGAGGATTTTTACTGACTTGTGATGCTACCCAATCCGAAGTAGTGGCACGGTTAAGAAAATTGAAAAATCGCCCGTCAAAACCATTTGCGGTCATGTATCCCAATATCGAAAGCATTAAAAAGGATATGGATATTTTGCCATTTCAAGAAAAGATTTTAGCATCGTCTGTTGCACCCATTGTAATTGTAAAAATCCCAAAAAAAATAAAAAAATGCCTAGCTATGGATGAAATTGCTCCCCATTTGCATAAAATGGGAGTGATGTTGCCTAGTACGGGATTGTTGGAAATATTGCTAAATTTATTTAAAAAACCAATTATTGCGACAAGTGGAAATCCAAGTAATTCTACCATCATTTATCAAAATAAACAAGGTGTAGATATCCTTTCGAGTATTTCAGATTTGGCTTTGATGGATAATCGAGATTTGGTATTGCCACAGGATGATAGTGTAATGACATTTTCTAATTTGAGTCATCACCCAATCTTGATTCGTAGATCTCGCGGACTTGCTCCGTCGTATTTTCAAGAAGATTTCGATTTGGGCAAATCTACAATATTAGCAATGGGGGCGATGATGAAATCCAGTTTTTCTATTTATCATCAAAAAAATATATTTGTTAGCCAATATTTGGGGGATACGACTTCTTTTGATGCCGAAAACAATTACAAAAACGTGCTTCATCATTTTGATCAGTTGTTACAACCCAAATACGAATATGTCTTAGTGGATAAGCATCCCAATTATTTTGCTACTCAACACGGAAAAGTGCTTGGAGAAAGAAAAGGCATTCCAATTGTCGAAATTCAGCACCACAAGGCACATTTTTATGCAGTATTGGCTGAAAATAAGTTGATAAATGCTAAAAGTAAGGTATTAGGCGTTATTTGGGATGGTATTGGATTGGGAGATGATGGACATATTTGGGGGGGAGAGTTTTTTGAATATCAAAATCACAAAGTGACTAGATTGGCACATTTGCCATATTTTGATTTTTTCTTAGGTGATAAAATGTCCAAAGAGCCTCGTATTTCGGCATTGGCATTGATACACAATATGCCCCAAAAGGAAATTTATTTAAAAAATAGATTCTCAGAGCAGGAATGGAAAATTTATAGTAAATTATTGAAAAATGAACATTTGCAAACCTCCTCAATGGGACGATTATTTGATGCGGTTTCAGCCCTTGTATTGAAAATTGATCAACAAACTTATGAAGGAGAAGCTGCCATGTTGTTGGAGCAAGAAGCTACTCATTATTTTGAGCAAAATATCCCATTGCTGAAGGATTCATATCTTGAAAATGATTCTATTCCCCATGATTTTCTTCCCTTTTTGATTAAAAAGATTGAAATTGATTTAAAAAGTGGTGTTTCTGTTGATTATATTTCAGCTAAATTTCATATTACGATGATTCATTATTTGAAAATTATAGCCGTCAAAAATCAATTTACTAAAATAGCTTTTAGTGGGGGTGTTTTCCAAAATGGATGCTTGGTTGATTTAATTATTAGTTTTATGAAAGCAGATTTTGATTTATATTTTCATCAGGAATTATCTCCCAATGATGAAAATATCTCCTTTGGTCAATTGGTTTGTTTTAATACTGAAATAAAAACAAATCAATTATGAAGATAGCTTTTATTACTACAGGATTCAATGGTATGGCACAAAGATTATGGATTGATTTGGATCGATTAAATCATGAAGTTTATGTAGTAATCGCAGGAGATACGCATCAGATGATTGCCGAAATAAGTAGCTATCAGCCTGAAATTGTTATTGCTCCATTTTTAACTACCAAAATTCCAAAAGAGATATGGTCAAAATATATTTGTTTAATTGTACATCCTGGTATTAGGGGCGATAGGGGGGCATCTTCCTTAGATTGGGCAATATTAAACGATGAAAAAAAGTGGGGAGTGACGATTTTGCAAGCAGTTGAAAAAATGGATGCTGGTCCCGTTTGGTCTTTTCAGTCATTTAAAATGAGAGATGTTTCAAAAGGAGAATTGTATAGAAACGAAGTGACACAAACTGCTTCAAAAGGCATTTTAGCTGCTTTATCTCATCTTGGGCAGACTGATTTTACGCCAATCCCTTTGGATTATTCCAATCCTATTTTTACAGGAAAATGGAGAAACAAAACGACTCAAAAAGATTTTTCCTTTTCATGGACGGATACTGCTGGTGAGATTATACGAAAAATTCGTGCAGCAGATAGTACACCAGGTGTGCAGATAAATTTGGATGGGAATGTATATTTTGCTTACGGAGCTCATTTGGAGTTGGGACTATTTGGAAAGGCAGGAAAAATTATTGCAAAAAGAAATCAAGCGATATGTGTAGCGACTTCGGATGCCGCTATTTGGATAACGCATTTAAAAGAAGTATCAGAAAATAGTATAAAACTACCTGCGACTTTGGTGTTTGACGCAAGTCAAATTCCTGAATCAAATTTGAGCCCTTTTTCCAAATCGAAAACCGAAACTTGGCAAGAAATAAGATTTGTACAAGATGAAAATATAGGATATTTACATTTTGATTTTTATAATGGAGCAATGAATGTCGATCAATGTATTCGTTTGAAAGACGCAATTGTTGAATCGAAAAAACGAGTAAAACTTTTGGTTTTGATGGGAGGAACAGACGTTTGGTCCAATGGTATCCATCTGAATGTTATTGAAAATGCCGATAACTCAGCCGATGAATCTTGGAAAAATATTAACGCTTTAAATGATGTGATTTTAGAAATTATTGAATCTACTGAGCATTATATTATTTCGGCTTTGCAAGGAAATGCTGGTGCAGGAGGAGTATCCTTAGCATTGGCTGCGGACAAGGTCATTGCAAGAAATGGGATAGTACTCAATCCGCATACAAAAAACATGGGTTTATTTGGATCAGAATATTGGACTTATCTACTTCCAAAGCGAATTGGAGTTGATAAAGCCAATAAATTTACAGAAGAATGTTTACCTTGGGGAGTCGCTGTTTCCAAAGAAATAGGTCTGATTGATGATTGTTTTGGAGAAACGAATGCTGAGTTTGTAGATTTTGTAAAAAAACAGGCCCACGAAATTGTTAATCTTTCTTATTTTGATAAATTGATAAAAGCTAAGCAGTTTCAACGGCGTAAAGACCATAGAAATAAACCTTTGGATGAATATAGAAAAGCAGAGTTGACTCAAATGCGACTAAATTTCTTTGAAAATAATTGGGGTTATAATGAAAAGAGATATGATTTTGTGCATAAAATGCCTAATCAAGATAAAAATACTGTTGCAAATTTATATAAAAGTAGGAGAGAGATTTATCGGAAACGAAAATGGGAAAGTAAGGAATATCGAGAAAAATAAATATGAGTAGAGTAGTTAAGCGGATTGTCTCATCGACAGCCTGTTGAGCAGATTAGTGGGGTGGGAGTAAAGACTTTAAAGCTCGACCTAAGAAGAGATATGAAAGCTTAAAAAAATAACAATAAAGTTTAAAATAAATTAAAAACAATGGGAAAAAAGATGCAATTAAGTTGTCCAATGCCAAAATTTGATTTTGATATCATCACGCTTGGGCATGGTAGTGGTGGATTATTGACCAATAAGCTTCTGGACAGTGGAGTCTTTGATATTTTAAAAAATGAAAAACTGGATAAACGTCATGATGGAGCATTCTTGAAAATGGAAGGAGAAATTGCATTTTCTACAGATAGTTTTGTGATATCACCCATTTTTTTCCCTGGTGGAAATATTGGAGAGTTGGCGGTGAATGGAACCGTAAATGACGTGGCAATGTGCGGAGCAGTTCCAAAATATTTATCATTGAGTTTTATCATTGAAGAAGGACTTCCCATGACGGAATTTTGGGAAATATTGGTAGGTATCAAAGATGCTTGTGACAAAGCAGGAGTAATCGTTGTGACAGGAGATACCAAAGTGGTCGATAAGGGCAAAGGTGATAAAATATTTATAAATACAACGGGTTTGGGTACCGTACACCCAAAGGCTAAAATTGATATTTCAAATATCGAAATAGGTGATAAAATTGTGGTGAGTAACTATGTCGCTACACATGGGATTGCGATTTTGTCAGTACGACAAGGATTAGAATTTGATACAACAATCGAAAGTGATACGGTAGCTTTGAATCATATTATCCATGATTTATTGGATGAATTTGGGGCGAATATTCACTTATTTAGAGATCCTACTAGGGGTGGATTATCATCTACGTTAAATGAGATTTCAAGAGATGTCGATTGTGGAATT